>CAZBEP010000095.1:0-1156 GCA_964490925.1 uncultured Eggerthellaceae bacterium
GGGGCATGGCGCGTGCGTCGAGAAGGAGCGGGGAGCGCGCGACCGGCGGCGCTCCTACGGTCGCCGAGGTGCGCGAGCTCGTGCGGCGCGCCGACGAAGCGGAGCTCGAGGTGATCGAGCGGTCGTTTGCCGCCGACACCCGATCCGGGGTCCGACAGGCGCTCGATGCAGCCCGGCGGCGCGTCGATGCGGAGCGCGCCGAACGCGAGCGCGTCGATAGGCTCTACGAGGCCGAGGAGGCGATCGCGCGCGAGCGCGGCGGAGGGGTCGTCGTCGGAGTCGACGAGGTAGGCCGCGGATCGGTGGCCGGCCCGCTCGCCGCAGGCGCCGTCGCGCTTCCCCGAAAGCCCCGCATCGCCGGCCTCAACGACTCGAAGCAGGTGTCGCCCGAGGATCGGGAGCGGGTTGCGGCCGAGGTAAAGCGCGTTGCGCTCGCCTGGGCGGTCGCCTACGTCGAGCCGGCCGAGATCGACGCGCACGGCATGGCGGCGTCGCTTCGCACGGCGTTTCGCACGGCGATCGCCATGGTGGAGGGCGCCGGCGTCTCCGTAGGCGTCGTCCTCATCGACGGCGCCCCCATCCACTGCGATCCGCGCGAGGCGTGCATCGTGAAGGGGGACGCCGCGTGCGCCTCCATCGCTGCGGCCTCCATCGTCGCGAAGGTCGAGCGCGATGCGCTCATGGATCGGCTCGACGCCGAGCATCCCGGTTACGGATTCGCCTCGAACAAGGGGTATGCGAGCGAGGCGCACGTTAAGGCCATTCGCGATCACGGCCTCACGCCCGTCCACCGCGCGTCGTTCTGCACGCGCTTTTTCCAGCAGACGCTGTTCTGAACCGCTGTTCCTCCTGTTTGTCTGAGATTCGGCGCGGCGACGCATGCGCTCGGCGGCGGCATGGCGACGGCGGCATGCACGCGCACCGGCGGCGCGACGGCGCCTGCGCGCACGCCCGCCGACGGACGGGCGGCAGCTTTGCGGATATATCCGGCGGGTAGCATCCCAAGGTGTGGAAAGGGGTGCAGCATGGATATGACGATGGAAAGGCCGGTGGCCTCGGAGCGCGAGATCGAGCGTGCGGCGGTCTGCGGTGCGGATCGGGCGCATGGGGCCTTCGAGCGGGAGGAGGGCTGCGGGCGCGGCGATGCGGACGGGGG
>CAZBEP010000095.1:1256-4329 GCA_964490925.1 uncultured Eggerthellaceae bacterium
CGCGGCGATGCGGACGGGGGGCGCGGCGATGCGGACGGCGCCTGGGGGAGCCGCAATCTGTCGATCGGCCAGCGCGGCGAGCGCGCGGCGGCGCGGTTCCTCGAGCGACGCGGCTACGACATCGTCGACCGCAACTGGGCTTGCCCGGCAGGCGAGATCGACCTCGTCGCCCGCGACGGCGACACGATCGTCTTTGTCGAGGTTAAGACGAGGACGAGCCTCGACGCGGGGCTTCCCGAAGAGGCGGTCGACGAGCAGAAGCGCCACCGCTACGAGATCCTCGCGGCGCATTATCTGAAGGCCCACGACGTCGAGGAGGCGCCGGTGCGCTTCGACGTCGTCGCGCTGCTCGTCGTGGCTTCTGATCGGGCGCTTGTCCGCCACCACTTCAACGCGTTCGGGGCATCGGAGCCATGCTAGGCGCGCCGCCCCGCCGCGCGGCGGGCGCGCGGGGAGGGCGGCTTCTCCCCGAGGCGCGTTGCGCGCTCGGCCGCGTTGCGGGTGCCGGTGCCCTCGCGCGGAGAGGGCGGCAGTCGCCGGGCGTGCCGTCTGGCGGCGGGAGGGTCGGCGCCCTCGCGCGGGGAGGGCGGGGATGAGCGGCGGATGCGCCGTGACGGGGGCGACGATTCGCGGGGTCGAGGCGGTGCCCGTCTCCGTCGAGGTGTCGGTTGCGAACGGCATTCCGACGTTCGCGATCGTCGGGATGCCCGACCTCGCGATCCAGGAGGCGCGTGAGCGGATCCGCGCGGCGCTGCGCGCCTGCGGGTACTCGATGCCGACCTCGCGCGTCGTCGTGAGCCTCGCGCCGGCATCGCTTCGGAAGTCGGGGTCCGGGTTCGATCTGCCGATCGCGCTCGCGATCCTCGCTGCCACGGGGCAGATCGATCCGGCGCCGGTCGCAGGCCGCATCGCGGTCGGCGAGCTCTCCCTCGGCGGGGCGGTGCGCCCCGTGCCCGGCATGCTCGCTTACGCGGTGCGCGCCCGATCATCGGGGGCGGGCATCGTCTGCTCCCGCGAGGCGGCAGAGGTCGCGACCGTCGAAGGACTCGACGCGCTCGGGGTCTTTTCGCTCGGCGATTTCCGCGCCGGGCGCTTCGAGGCGTTTTCCTCCCCGCCGCCCCGAGCCGTTTCGCCGCCGCCCGATTTCGCCGACGTCGCCGGGCACGATCCGGCGAAGCGCGCGCTGCAGATCGCTGCGGCGGGGTCGCACGGCGTGCTCATGAGCGGCCCGCCCGGATCGGGAAAGACGATGCTTGCGGCGCGTCTGCCTTCGATCCTGCCGCCGCTCACGAACGGCGAGGCGCTCGAGAGCGCCGTCATCCACTCGGTCGCCGGAGAGGATCCGGCGGCCATCCTCGGGGGCGCCCGCCCGTTTCGCAGTCCGCATCATTCGGCGACGCTCGCGGGGCTTGTCGGGGGCGGCACGCCGGTGCGTCCCGGAGAGATCTCCCTCGCGCACAACGGCGTGCTCTTCCTTGACGAGTTGCCGCTGTTCAAGCCGTCGGTGCTCCAGGGCATCCGGCAGCCCATCGAGGAGGGGTCGGTTACGGTGACGCGCGCCGACGGGAGCGTGGCGATGCCGTCGCGCTTTGCGCTCGTCGCTGCGGCGAACCCGTGCCCCTGCGGGTACCTCGGCGACCCCGACCGCGCCTGCTCGTGCGCGTCGGCTCAGGTGAGGGCGTATCAGGGAAGGATAGGAGGGCCGCTCATGGACAGGATAGACATCCGCGTCGATGTGAGGCGCATCCCGCCCGACGAGGTGCTGCGCACGGGCGCGGGTTCGCCGTCGGAGACGCTGCGCGACGGCGTGCTCGCGGCGCGGGAGTACGCGTCGTGGCGGCGGGCGCGGGCTGCAGAGGAGGGCGGTGCAGCGGCGCCGGGCGGGCGCGGCGGGCGCATGCGGGCGCTCGTCGCGGCGTGCGCCATGGACGAAAAGACGAGGGAGTTTTTCGAGAAGGCGGCGCTTTCGGCGCGCATGAGCGGGCGCGGCATCATGCGCACGCTCTCTGTCGCCCGCACGATCGCCGACCTTTCCGAACAGCCGTCCGTGACGGTCGGGAACCTCTGCGAGGCGCTGTCGCTGCGCGCCCGCGACGACGCGCGGGCGGGCGCGGGGGCTTTGCCGTGAGCCTGCGGGAGGGGTCCCTCGACGGGCGCCGCACCGTGATCGAGCGGGGGGATCCCCGCTATCCCGAGGCCATCCTGCGTGCGCCGATCCCGCCGCAACGGCTGTACGTGGTCGGGGATGCGTCGGCCGTGCGGGAGGGCATCGCGATCGTGGGGTCGCGCAAGGCGACGCCCTACGGGCTTTCCTGCGCGCGGCGCTTCGCGCGGGTCGCTGCGGCGAAGGGCATCGTCGTCATCTCGGGCGGCGCGCGGGGCTGTGATGCCGCAGCCCATGCGGCGGCTCTCGAGGCCGGCGGCCCGACGGTTGCGTTTCTCGGCGGCGGGTGCGACCGCCTGTACCCGGCGGAGAACATCGACCTGTTCCGGCGCATCGTCGATGCCGGCGGGGCGGTCGTGTCCGAGCAGGAATGGAGCGCGCCGCCGCTCCCGCGGATGTTTCGCGCGCGCAACCGGCTCATCGCCTCGCTCGCGAGGGCGACGCTCATCGTCGAGGCGGGGCTGCCTTCCGGGACGTTCTCGACGGCCGACGAGGCGCTTGCTGCGAACCGCGACGTGCTCGTCGTGCCCGGGGCGATCACGGCGGCATCGTCGCGCGGGGCGAACCGGCTGATCGCCCAAGGGGCGACCCCGATCATCGACGACGAGTCCTTCGACGACGCGCTCTTCGCCCTCTTCGGCGCCTTGCGGCAGGAGTCCGCGACGGGCGGGGGGAACGAGCCTGCCGACCCGGTCGTCGAGGCGCTGCGCGCCGAGCCGCTCGCGCTCGACGACCTCGTCCCGCTTGCCCGGAGCCTCTGCAAGGACGGGGATCCGACGAGGTGGCTGCTCGAGCGCGTCGCCCAGGCGGAGCTTTCCGGAGAGATCGCCCGCTACCCCGACGGCCGCTACGGGCCGGTCGCGTGAGTTCGCCTCTCCGGGGGCTGCGGCCTGGGGGCGCCGGCGGGCG
>CAZBEP010000095.1:4429-6918 GCA_964490925.1 uncultured Eggerthellaceae bacterium
GCGGGCTTCGTCGCTGGGGCGCTGTGCTATCCTTCGCCTCATGAAGCCACGTGTGAACATCGTCGGGGCGGGGCTTGCGGGCAGCGAGGCCGCGCTGCAGCTTGCCGATCGGGGGATCCCCGTCGCGCTCGTCGAGATGCGGCCCGGCACGCCCACGCCCGTCCACCGCACGGGGGGCTGCGCCGAACTCGTGTGCTCGAACTCGCTCAAGGGCGTAAGCCCGGACTCTGCGGCCGGCATGCTCAAGCGCGAGCTCGACGCGCTCGGCTCGCGCCTGCTGGCCGCCGCGCGCGCCTGCGCCGTGCCGGCCGGCGGCGCGCTCGCCGTCGACCGCGCCCGGTTCTCTGCCGCTGTGACCGAGGCCGTCGAGCGCCACCCGCTCGTCAGGCGCGAGGAGCGCGAGGCGCGCGACGTCGCCGAGGAGGCCGCGGGGTTCGACGCGCTCGTACTCGCGACGGGGCCTCTCACCTCCGACGCGCTCGCCGCGTCGCTGTCGCAGATCACGGGGCGCGACGCGCTCGCGTTCTTCGACGCGGCGGCTCCCATCGTCATGGCGGACTCCATCGACCGCTCCCGCGTGTTCTCGCAGAGCCGTTACGAAAAGGGCGCGGGCGACTACCTCAACGCCCCGCTCTCGCGCGAGGAGTACGAGGCGTTCGTCGATGAGCTCGTTGCGGCCGAGCGCGTCGTGCGGCGCGACTTCGAGGCGCGCGAGCTGTTCCAGGCATGCCAGCCCATCGAAGAGGTCGCCCGCGCCGGGCGCGACGCGCCCCGCTTCGGCGCGCTCAAGCCGGTCGGGCTTCTCGATCCCGCGACGGGGCGCCGCCCCTGGGCGGCCGTGCAACTGCGCGCCGAGGACGCCCATGCGCAGAGCTACAACCTCGTCGGATTCCAGACCAACCTCACGTTTTCCGAGCAGCGCCGGGTGTTTCGCATGGTGCCCGGACTCGAGGGCGCCGAGTTCGCCCGGTACGGAGTCATGCACCGGAACACGTTCCTCGATGCGCCCCGCCTGCTCGACTCGTCGCTGCGGCTGCGCACGCCCGCCGCCGAGGCGATCGGCGCTCCGGTGTTCGTCGCCGGGCAGCTATCGGGCACGGAAGGCTACGTCGAGGCGATGCGGTCCGGGCTGCACGCGGCGCTCTCGGTCGCGGCGCTTTTGCGAGGCGTTTCCGCGCCGCCGCTTCCGCGCGAGACCGCGTTCGGGGCGCTTCTCGCCTACGCGACCGATCCCGCCACGGCCGGCTACCAGCCGTCGCACGTGAACTTCGGCGTGATGCCGCCGCTCGATCCTCCCGTGCGCCGCAAGCGCGAGCGCTATGCCGCGTACGCCCGGCGCGGGGAGGAGGCGCTCGGGTCGTATTGTGCCGCGCTCGCCGGGGCGGGGCTGCTTTCGGGCGCGCCGGGCGCGCCGAGCTGCCCTGCAGGGAAGGGGGTGCGATGACCGCGCCGGGTCGCGAAGGCTCCTGCGCCGCCGCGCCGGACGGCGGGGAGAGTCGCGCCTCCTCTGCGCCGGACGCTGCGGCCGGGCGCGCCCCCGCCGTGCCGGGAGCGAACGACCCGTCCGCCCTCGCTGCGGCGGAGAAGGGCGGCCCGTCCGCCGACCCGCAGGCTCTCACGGCGATCGACGAGTTCTGCCGCGCGCTGCGCACCGAGCGCAACGCCTCGCCCCACACGGTGCGCGCCTACCGGTCCGACCTCGAAGCCTACGCCCGCTGGGCCGCCCGTGCCGGCGTCGACGCGCTCGCCCCGACGCTGCGCGAGCTGCGGAGCTACGCGGCCGACCTCGACGCCGCAGGCTATGCGCGCGCGACGATGAACCGCCGCATCAGCTCGCTCAAGGGGATGTTCCGCTGGCGGGCGGCGGCGGACAAGGGGCGGGGCGTCTCGGCGGGCGCGCTGTCCGGGCCGAAGCGGCCGAGGAGGCTGCCGCGCGTCGTCCGCCCGGCGGAGATGGCGCGCATCCTCGCCGTCCACGGTCCGGTCGGCCTCGACGGGCTCCCGCGCGAGCAGTCCCTTTCCGACCTGCGCGACCAGGCGGTGCTCGAGCTCCTCTACGCGAGCGGCGTCCGCGTGTCCGAGGCGTGCTCGCTTTCGCTTCCCGACCTCGACCTCGCGTCCGGCCAGGCGCGCGTGCTCGGGAAGGGCTCCAAGGAACGCGTCGTATTCGTCCACTCTGCTGCCGTCGCCTCGCTGGCCGCCTACCTCGCCCGCGCCCGTCCCGTCCTCGCCTTGCGCGCCCCTGAGCCCGCCCGCTCCGACGCGCTCTTCCTCTCGATCCGCGGTCGGAGGCTCTCGCCCGACACCGTTCGACGGATGTTTCGGAATACGCAGCTCGCGGCGGGGCTTCCCGGATCCTACACGCCCCACGACGTCCGGCACACGTTCGCGACCGACGTGCTCGATGGCGGCGCCGACCTGCGCGCCGTCCAGGAGATGCTCGGGCATGCGAGCCTGTCGACCACGCAGATCTACACGCACCTCTCGCC
>CAZBEP010000096.1:0-1401 GCA_964490925.1 uncultured Eggerthellaceae bacterium
CCGCCCGGCCGAGCACGGCGCGGACGTCGGCATCGGTCGCCGCAGGATCGCGCAGAGCGGACCGCACGTCGTACTCCATGTCGGAGAACAGACACGGCCGCACCTTGCCGTCGGCGGTGAGGCGCAGGCGGTTGCACTGCGCGCAGAAATGGTTCGACAGCGCCGAGATGAACCCGACCGTTCCCTTCGCGCCGGGAAACTCGTAGTAGCGCGCCGGCCCCCAGCCGAGCGGGCGGTCGCCGTCGGCGGGCACGAGCCGCGCAAGCCCCTGCGCCGCCGCCCGCTTGTTGATCATCCCGATCAGCTCCTCGTTGGGAATGACGTCTTCCCTGCCCCAGCCGCACCCGTGCGACCCGGAGCTTTCCCCGACCGGCATGTATTCGATGAAGCGCACGTGCAGCGGCCGATCGACCGACAGCCGCGTGAACGCGAGCACGTCCTGGTTCAGGCTGCGCACCGTGACGGCGTTGATCTTGACCGGGTCGAACCCGACATCAAGCGCCGCCTCGATGCCGGCGAGCGTGTCCTCGAGCGAGCCCACGCGCGTGATCATGCGGAACTGGTCGGCGTCGAGCGTGTCGAGCGATATGTTCACGCGCGAGAGCCCTGCCGCCTTCAGATCCTCGGCCATCTGCGGGAGCAGCACGCCGTTCGTCGTCATCGAGACGTTCTCGATGCCGGGAGTGCTCGCGATCTCGCGCACAAGCCCGACGACCCCCTTGCGCACGAGCGGCTCGCCGCCGGTGAGCCGGACGCTGCGGATGCCCATGCCGGCCGCGACGCGAACCACGCGCGCGACCTCCTCGAGCGAAAGGATCTCCTCGTGCGCCATGCTGGCGACCCCCTCGGCGGGCATGCAGTAAATGCAGCGGAAGTTGCAGCGGTCGGTCAGCGAAATGCGCAGATACTCGATCATGCGCCCAAACCCGTCTTTCATGCGACCCTCCTCGCACCGTCTCCTCGAAGGCGCGCTTGCAGCTTTGCATCCGACTCCGGCGCGGCTCCGGCCTCGAACGATGTATCGCAGTTGAAAACCAACAGATAAGTATATGCCAGTCCAGAATGAACTCGGCAGAGAAGGTGGCTGCCGACAGATTTCGCCTTTTTGGCGGGGCGCTGCGCATAGGGCGAGGCGCGCAGAGAGCCGGGCGGCCGCGACCGGCCGATCGCCACGATGACGCTCCGATGCCGCCACGGCCGTCGCATGACTTCGGCGAGAATTCTCTGACAGACTCATGGAAGCGCGAAGGCCGCAGAAGAGGGGGGGTGGCGGCCTTCGCTAAAACGAGAGGAGAGGAGATAAACGGGGAAAACTCCTCATCACGCGGACATCATAGCAGTATATATTCCTAAGTAAGAATATTCTTAATTAGGTCTATAATATCTCCACAGTTTGCCGCC
>CAZBEP010000096.1:1501-5243 GCA_964490925.1 uncultured Eggerthellaceae bacterium
CGCTCGTACACCTCGGATCCGAGATGGGATCGCATCGTGTTGAGGATCTGGTGCGGGTTGTTGAGCTCCACGTCGCGCGGGCGCATGACGTAGCGGTGCGCCGCGCCGCCGAGCATCTGCGCCGGCCGCACGGCATCGAGCAGCGAGATCGCCCCCGCAGGACAGATGTCGCGGCAACTGCCGCACTTCACGCAGTCGCCCGGATAGTGGTTCACGCCGAACGTCCCGTCATCGTCGTCGAACTTCGAGATCGCACCCGTCGGGCAGAATGTCGCGCACATCCGGCATGACGAGCACTTCGTCCCGTCGATGACGACGTAACCTGCAAGCCGCGTCCTGATCGAAGGCCCCTGCGGCTCGCCGAGCGCCGCGAGGCTATCGAGCAGGCGCTCGCGGCGGTCGGGCAGAAAGTGCGGCAGCGTTCCGTCCGACATGACGCGGGCAAGGCCGTGCGCGAGCCCGTCGGCCGGCGCCGCCGCCGAGCCCGCCCCCGCATCCGAGAGCGCGGCCAAGCCGTTCGGCGCGACGGCGTCGCAGGCGCGCGGCTCGGAGAAGTACGCCTCGAACGCCGCGCAGGCGACATCCTCCGCCGCGCCGTCTGCGAGCACGCGGGGCGAAACCCCCTCCCGCACCGTCGCGCGGGCGGCGGCGCCCCACGCCTCGAACAGCGCGTTCGCCGTCTCGGCCACGAGCTGAGCCGTCGCGCGGCCGTGGCGCTGGGCACACGCCTCGCAGCGCCCGCACGCCATGGAGACGCGAACGACCCCGCGCGCGGCGAGCGCGGCGAGCAGCGACTCGTCGACGCGGCCGACGCAGACGACCCGCGCCGCGCGCGACCCGTCCGCAAGCGCGCCGTACGCGCGGAGCGCCTGGCCGCATGCGATCTCGACCTCGTCGCCGTCGCGAGCGGCAAGACAGTCGCGCAGCAGCTCCGCGTCGGTCGGGTTGCGCGCCTCGAGCGCGCACGTCGGACACACCGTCGCGCAGGTGCCGCAGCCGACGCACTTCGACGAGTCGACGGAAAGCCGTCCCTCCCCCACCGAAATGCATCCCGACGTGCAGGCATCGGCGCACCGCAGGCACAATACGTTGCGGTTGCGCACCTTCGCGCAGCGATCCTCATGCACCGTGATCGCACTCGCGGCCATGCCGTCGAACACCCCGAGTATGCTCGCGCGCCCTGCGGTGCGCCCTGCGGCGCCGAACTCGACGGCGCTGCCGTGCGAACCCTCGGCCGGACGTGCGTCGCGCGGCAGACCCTCCCCCCTCGCAGCCATGGCGGAACCGCCTCAGTCCCGCTCGCCGGACGCGGCCGTGCCGCTCCCGGCCGGGGGCGGCGGCGCATCGGCGCCCTCCGAGGCCGCATCGACCGCTTCCAGGGCGCCGCCGCTGCGGCGAGGGAAAGTCGGACGCGGGGGCAGAAAGGGCATGGAGATGGCATGCGTCGGGCACGCGTCCACGCAGGCGCGGCAGCGCGTGCAGTCCGCAAGCGTGTGCTCGCCGAAGTCGGGGTGGCGCAGATTGATGTCGGCGTCGCAGGCGATCGCGCATCGGCTGCACGCGGCGCCCTTCGTCGTCTCGAGGCACACGGAGTCGTCGATCGTCGGGCGGAACGTCTTGCCGAAGCGCGACACGAGGTTCATAAGCCCCGACATCGGGCAGAACCGCGAGCACCACTTGCGCAGAAACACGATCTCGATGACGAGCATCGCCGGGATGAGGACGACCGACCACGTCATGTCGCCGTTTGCGAACAGCCGCCACCACACGAGCACGGTGGCGAACGTGAGGCCAACCGGGCATACGAGGCAGAACACCGGGAACCCGAAGATCGCCGCCGAAAGGACCGATCCGCCGAGCACATAGTGGCGCGAGTCGAACTTCTTGCGCATCTGTTTGCACGACGTGCAGTCGCCGCAGTCCGCGCCGTCGCTGCAGCCGAGCTCGCTCTTCGCGATCGAGAGGGCTTCGTCGCGCGCGGCGGCCGCGACCTCCTTGCGCTTCTTGGGCGAACGGAAGAAGTTCTTGATGCGCTCGAGCAGCGGCACGGGGCACACCCAGCCGCAGAACGCCCGGCCGACGACGAACACGAGGATCGCCATGACGATGATCGACACCACGGCGCGCGGAACGACCATGCGCGTCGCGATCATCGTGGTGATTGCACCCAAAGGGCACAGCGCGGCGATGGCGTCCCAGCCGAAGCCGGACAGCGTGCCGAAGCCGATCTGAACGATGAGGCCGACGCACAGGACGACGAATACGACGGCGGCAGTAACCGTTCTCAGTTTGCTCGATTTCATGTGCCCTGCCTCCCTAGCTCAGCGCGTCGAGCGGACGAACGACGATGGCGCGCTCGGTGGCGCCGGACGCGACGGAGCCGGCCGTGAGCGACAGGCAGGCGCTCTCGCACGCGCCGCAGCCGTTGCAGCGCTCGGCGACAACGGACGGCAGCGGGTTGCGCGCATGGTCGGACAGCTCGATCGCCTCATACGGGCAGGCGTTATAGCACTCGCGGCACGCGGTGTCGCGGTACGCGAGGCATGACCACGTGTCGATGACGGCGAGTCCTATAATGGTGTTCTCGGCCGTGGCGCCGGCGGGCAGCGCGAGCGCCTCGGTCGGGCACGATTCGACGCACAGCGGAGCGCCGCCGTTCTCCTCGGCGCAGAAGTCGCAGTAGTCCGCGTTGAAGTCGAGCGTCGGCGTGCGCATGCCGAGCAGGCCGTTCTCGATGTGCGCAGGCACGATGACGTGCCGCGGGCACGCCTCGTAGCAGCGCTCGCAGCGGATGCAGGCGCTCACAAGGTGGGATTCGTCCTGGCCTCCCGGCGGGCGGCAGATCGGATCGTGGCCCGCGAAGCGCAGCGCTCCGAGGCCCAGAAGCACGGCGGTCGACCCGGCGCCGATACAGAGGTTCCGGCGCGAAACGCTCATCGGCTCGCGCGAGCGCTTCCCGCCCGCCGCAGGCTTCGCCGGCGCAACGGAGGGCGCCTTGCCGCCCTCGGCGCCCTCCCCCTTCTGCGGCCCGTCGGCCGCGAGCGGCTCCCTCTTGTCGCCTTCCATACGCACCTCCTCTTGCGTGCGAACATCCACCTGAGACGGGGCTCGCCTTCGCCGTTGCGAAAGCGGGGCAGACGGGCGTTTCGGCAAGCCCCGTCGCACTGTATGTTCGCCGCCCGCGACGCCTCGCGCCGACCAGAGCGGAGGCGTCGCTGGCGCAGTTTTCCGTCGTGCGGGCCGCGCCTTCCCGCGTCGGGCGCCGCGACGCGAACGCGGCGTAGGCCGGGATGCCGAATCCCGATAAGGCTCCACCCTCCCGCGCCGGGCGCCGCGACACCGGGCGCGGGAGAAGCCGCGATGCCCGCCCTGCGCCCTAGTAGAGGGCGAACACGCTCACCGCGACCACGTAGAGCGCGCAGCGCCAGCAGATGCCGCCGAGAATCGCGCACACGAGGCCGACGCCCCCGTAGAGGGCGAGCGTCGAACCTGCGGCCTGCTTCCTCTGCGCGAGGAACAGCGCCGCAAGCGCGCCGAGGGAGCCCACGGCGAGCACGCCGACGTAGAACAGCGGGGCGAGCGACCCGGTGAGAACCGCCGACACTACCGACTCGATGTCGACCATCGACACGTCGGGCAGCGTCGGATCGAAGTAGTACACGATGTCGGTGTACGTACCTCCCTGCGTGCTGATATAGACGGCGTAGGCGATGACGACGACGGCCTGCACGACGCCGGCGAC
>CAZBEP010000096.1:5343-6849 GCA_964490925.1 uncultured Eggerthellaceae bacterium
ACGGTCGCGGCAGGAGCCGCGTCCTCGGCCTCAGCAGCCTTCGCCGCTCGACCGGCCAAGACGCCGCTTATGACGAGCATCGCAAGCGATCCCATGAACACGGCATTGACCGCGTAGTAGACGGGCAGCAGCGGGGTGTCCCACGCCGGGATGGCGCCCATGAGGTAACTGTCGCCCGTGACGACCGGCATCGCGATGCCGACGATCACTGCGAGGACGCCGCACCATTTCGGCGCCATGCCGTCCTCGGCACGGCGCATCATGAGGAAGAACAGCACGAGCACGACGAAGAACACCACGCAGCCGATGAACTCGATCGTGATGCCCGAGGTGATGTGCCCGAAGCCGTTGAAGATGCGCTCCCAGTGCTCAAGGTGCAAAAACACCGAGACGCCGCCGATAGCCAGCAGCACGAGCGAGGCGATAAGCGCCGGTAGCTGGGTCGCCTTCCCCTTGCCGAGGAAGGTCAGCACGCCCTGCATGAGCAGGGTGCCCGACGCGAAGCACACGAAGAACGTGAAGAGGATGAGCGGCCATTGCAGTTCCATGTCTTACTCCCTCCAGGTCCGGCCCTCGCGCAGGAGGTACATAAGCTTGGGCGTGTTGCCGACGTCCGTCAGATGATGGATGTCGTTGGCCGTGTACGATTCGACGTAGTCCTTGAGCTTCACGCGCGTCTGGGTCATCTCGTCGTACTGGCAGCCCGGGGAGTCCGGGTGAGCCGGCGCGACGAAGTTGTCGACTCCCTCGTCGAGGTCGCCGAAGAAGCGGGCGCGAGCGCCGCACTGGGCGACGCATTGGGGCAGCTCGCCCTCCAGGATGCGCTGCTCGCACAGCGTGCACTTCTCGACGACGCGCTCCTCCTCGTTGAGGTAGCGCACGCCGTAGGGGCACGCCATCGCACAGAACTGGCACCCGATGCACTTGTTGTGGTCCACTTGGACCGTGCCGTCCGCGGCGACGTGGGACGCCTCGGTCGGACACACCTCGACGCACTCGGGATGCTCGCAGTGCTGGCATTGCACGGGAAGGAAGTACATCTCGATGTCGGGAAACTGACCCGAACCCCCCTCGACGGGATGCGGCCCGATGCGCAGCGTCTTGATCCAAAACGCGCCGACTTCCACGCCGTTGATCGCCTTGCAGGCGACGGTGCAGGCCAGACAGCCTGTGCACCGGTTGAGATCGGTGATGATCGCGTAACGGGGCATGGCGCAAGACCTCCTTCCTTATTCCTTGATCAGGCTGCGGGACGTCTGCAGGCCCGCCGCCGCGCTGCTCGCGAACGTGAGCTCGATCGTAGAGTCCTCGATGCGCGGATCGTTGGCGAGCCATTCGCGCAGACGCGGGTCGTTGGCGTTCGTGATCACCTCGTTGCCGTCCTGGTCGCATGGGACCGGGTTGCCGTACGGCGAGTTCTCCGCCGTCGCCTTGTAGATGACGACCGGCACGCCGCGCAGCTGCGAGGCGCCGCACACCCAGCACTGGGCGTACTTGTCCATCGTG
>CAZBEP010000097.1:0-6790 GCA_964490925.1 uncultured Eggerthellaceae bacterium
ACTACATCTGCGGCTATTACGGCAAGGCTCCGGGGCAGATGGACAAAGAGATCGTCAAGAAGGCCGTCGGAGACGCGCAGATCCTGCCGCCCGACGTGGCGCCCGGGGAGCTTGTCACGACGACGTACGACGAACTCGCGGAAGAGATCGGGGATCTCGCCAAAAGCGAGGAAGACGTGCTCATGTACGCGATGTTCCCGAACGAGGCGCGCACCTATCTGAGCAAGCATCGGACATCCGAGAGGGTCGACTTCCTGCTCGAGCAGGAATCGAGCGGAACCAAGGAGGACGATTACGTGGACATCAACCAGATTCGCGAGCTTGTGCGCGTAGCCGAGGAAAGCGGAGTCGGCGAGATCGTCGTCGAGGAAGAGGGCATGCGCATCGCCGTCCGCATGCCCGGCGCGCATTCGTCCGCTGCGGCGCCCACAGCGTCCGCCGAGCCCCCTGCGGTCAAGGCCGAGCCCCAGCCCGCCGCCGCTCCCGCCGAGGAGCCTGCCGACGACGCCCCGCGCCCCGCCACGTGGCAGCCGGTCACCTCGCCTATGGTCGGCACGTTCTACGTGGCGCCGGCGCCCGGCGAGCCGCCGTTCGTCCAGGTGGGAGACGAAGTCGCGGCGAACCAGACGCTGTGCATCGTCGAGGCGATGAAGCTTATGAACGAGATCACCGCCGAGGAGGTGGGCACCGTTCGCGAGGTCTGCCTCGAAGACGCCACGCCGGTCGAGTTCGGAACCGTCCTGTTTTACGTCGAGCCGCATGCCGCGCGCGAACCGGAAGGCCATGCCGCCCGCGAGCTTTCCGGGCCGGAGAGCGCATAGGGGTCGCCTGCGGGCGTTGACGGAGAAGCCATGTTTAAGAAGATCTTGATAGCGAACCGCGGCGAGGTGGCGCTGCGCGTCATGCGCGCTGCGAAAGAGCTTGGCATCCAGACGGTTGCCGTGTACTCCACGGAGGACGAGGGAACCTATCCGGTCGCCTACGCCGACGAGGCCGTGTGCATCGGGCCGGCTCCGGCGAACCAGAGCTACCTCGTGATACCGAGCATCGTCGCTGCCGCGATCAACACCGGCGCCGAGGCGATACATCCGGGATACGGGTTCCTTGCGGAAAACGCCGCGTTCGCGCGCGCCTGCGCCGACAACGGCATCGTGTTCGTCGGGCCGCCGCCCGAGTGCATCGAGAAGATGGGCGACAAGTCGACTGCCCGCGAGACGATGCGCGCCTACGGCGTTCCGACGGTGCCCGGCTCGAACGCCTGCGTCGAGACGGCCGAGGAGGCGGCCTCTTTTGCCGAGCGCGTCGGCTACCCGGTGCTCATCAAGGCGACGGCGGGCGGCGGCGGCAAGGGCATGCGTACGGTGAACGGCCCGGCAGACCTCGAGGCTCAGTTCAGGGCGGCGCGCTCCGAGGCCGGCGCGGCGTTCGGAAACGACGGGGTGTATCTCGAGAAGCTCGTCGCTCACCCGCGCCATGTGGAGATCCAGGTCCTCGCCGACGATTTCGGCAACCGCATCTCGCTGTGCGAGCGCGACTGCTCCATCCAGCGCCGCCATCAAAAGCTCATCGAAGAGGCCCCCTCCCCGGCGCTCACCGAGGATCTGCGCCGCATGATGGGCGTCGCGGCGGTGAAGGCCATGCGCGCCGTCGATTACCGCAACGCTGGCACCGTCGAGTTTTTGCTTGATTCGTCCGGCAAATTCTACTTCATGGAGATGAACACCCGCGTGCAGGTGGAGCATCCCGTGACGGAAGAGATCACCGGCACCGACATCATCAAAGAGCAGATCCGCATTGCGGCCGGCGAGCCGATGACGTGCGCAGAGCGCTCGCCGTTCACGCCGTTCGGCCATGCGATCGAGTTCCGCATCAACGCAGAGGATCCGACCTGCGGCTTCCGCCCCTGCCCGGGCACCGTGACCCGCTTCGAGCTGCCGGCAGGCCCGGGCGTGCGCGTCGAGACGTACGTGCGGCTCGGCACGCGCATCTCGCCGCACTACGATTCGCTCGTCGCGAAGCTCATCGTGAGCGGGCAGGACCGCTCCGAGGCCCTCGCCCGCGCCCGCCGCGCCCTTGACGAGTTCGTCATCGAAGGGGTCGAGACGACCATCCCCTTCCACAGGCGCGTGATCGAAAACGAGCGCTTCCAGAGCGGCGACTTCGCGACCGACTTCATCGAGACGCAGATGGGAGACTTGCTATGAACGACCTGACAGTCGACGACATGGTGATCGCCCCAGGCGTCGTCGAGACGATCGTGTCGATCGCCGTCGCCGAGGTCGAAGGAGTCGCCGCAGTCGGCTCGGCGGGTTCGGCGAACCGCAACCTGCGCTCCATGCTCGGCGCGAAGCCTTCGACCCAGGGCGTCGACGTCGATCTCGACGAGGCCGGCAAGCTGCATGTCTCCGTCCACGTGGAGGTGCATTACGGCGCGGTGCTGCCCGACGTGGCCGATGCGGTTCGGTCTGCGGTCGATCAGGCGGTCGAAGGGCAGATCGGCGCGACGGTCGGCAGCGTCGACGTGTACGTCGACGGCATCCGATTCGCCGATTAGCGGCGCGGGTCAGGTGGGGAATGGCTGCGCGGAGACACGTGCGCACGCAGGCGCGGAAGGTGGCGCTGCAGGTGCTGTATGCGGGAGAGGTCGCCGAGGCGGACTCTGCGGAACTTGAGGACGCAGGCGCCATCCTCGTCGAGGAGGACGACTCCTATACGCCCTACGCGCGCCGGCTGGCGGAGGGGGTCGACGAGCATCGTTCCGAGATAGACGAATGGCTCGACGAGGCGTCGGACAACTGGCGCCTTGAGCGCATGCCGGTCGTCGATCGGTCGCTGCTGCGGCTTGCGACGTACGAAATGCTCTACGTCGACGAGGTGCCGCTGTCGGTGTCGATCAACGAGGCCGTCGAGCTTGCGAAGGCGTTCGGCGGGGAGGACGAGTCGCCGCGGTTCGTGAACGGCGTGCTCGGCCGCATCGCGAAGCGCTGCGAGGAGCGCTCCGGCGGGCAGGACGCTGCTGCAGGCACGGGCGCAGGCGCGGGCGCAGAGGGCGCCCAAGAAACCCAAGACGAGACGAAACGCAAACACTAGGAGGCTTACATGGCGGGAGCTGCGGTCGAGTACAGGACGTATGACGAGGTCAAGGAGAGACTTGACGAGATCGTCAATGCCGTGGGCTCTGACGACCTTCCGATCAAGGACGCGCTGTCGCTTTACGAGGAGGCCGTGCTGCTCGGCCTGGCGGCGAGCGACCTGATCGAGCGCGACATGAAAGAGCGGCGCGCGGCGGGCGCCGCCGAGGCCAATGGCGCGGCGGGCGCGCTTGGGGGAGTCGAAGGCGCGGCGGACGTGGTTCCCGCTGCGGTGGACGGGCGGGTATTCGAGGCTGCCGACGGCGGCGCGGGCGCGTAAGGGAAAGGCCATGAAAGGCGCTCGCATCCTCGATGCCGTGGGCTCCCCGGCCGATCTCAAAGTACTCACCGACGAAGAGCTTGCGATCCTCGCGCAGGAGATCCGCGAGGAGATCATCTCCGTCACCTCGAGGACGGGCGGGCACGTCGCGTCGTCTCTCGGTACGGTCGAGACCATCCTCGCCGTCCACAGCCTCATCGACTCCCCGCGCGACCGCTTCGTGTTCGACGTCGGCCACCAGGCATATGCGCACAAGCTCGTCACCGGCCGCCTCGACCGGTTTTCGACGCTGCGCCAGTTCGGCGGCATTTCGGGGTTCCTTCGTCCGGACGAAAGCCCGCACGACGTCCATCCGACGGGCCATGCGTCGGACTCCCTGTCGATGGCCCTCGGCCTCGCGCTCGCGCGCGACCTGCGCGGCACGGACGAGAAGGTCGTTGCGCTCATCGGCGACGCGTCGCTCGCGGGCGGGATGGCCTTCGAGGCGCTCAACACGATCGGCCAGGCCCAGACGCCGATGCTCATCATCTTGAACGACAACGAGATGTCGATCTCGCGCGGCGTTGGCGCGCTCATGAAGCATCTCGGAAACATGCGCGCATCGGCGCAGTACCGCCATACGCGCGACGCGATGCAAGACCGCCTCGAGAACTCGGGTCAGGCGGGGCGAGCCCTCGTCTCGATCGGGCGCACGATGAAAGACTCGATGAAGCAGCTCCTCATTCCGCAGGCGATGATCTTCGAGAAGTTCGGCATCCTCTGTACGGCTCCGATCAACGGCCATGACATCGCCGCGCTGCGCGACACGCTGCGCACCCTGCTTCCGACGGACGTGCCCGTGCTCATGCACGTAGTCACGAAGAAGGGATTCGGATACGAGCCCGCCGTGCGCGACCCCGAGCGCTTCCACGGCATCGGCCCTTACGACGTCGCGACAGGCGCGTCGGTCAAAAAGGCGGAGCCGTCTGCCCCGACGTTCACCGACGCGTTCGGCGCGGCGATCGTTGCCGAGGCGCGCCGCGACCCCGACATCGTCGCCATTACGGCGGCCATGAAGGGCGGCACGGGGCTTGCCTCCTTCGCCGCCGAGTTCCCCGACCGCTTCATCGATGCCGGAATCGCCGAAGGGCATGCCGTGGGCATGGCGGCCGGCCTCGCGAAGGGCGGCAAGAAACCCGTCGTGGCGATCTACTCGACGTTTCTCCAGCGTGCGTTCGACCAGATGATCGTCGATGTCGCGCTGCCGAAGGCAAACGTCGTATTCTGCATCGACCGCGCCGGCATCGTCGGCGAGGACGGCTCGACGCACCACGGCATGTTCGACATGGCCTATGCCCGGATGATCCCGCATCTGCGCGTGCTCGCGCCTTCGAACGAGGCGGAGCTTGCCTGCGCGTTCCGTACGGCGCTCGCTCTCGGCGGGCCGTTCGCGATCCGCTACCCGCGCGGCGCGGCGGCCGGCATCGACGTTCCGGCCGAGCCGCGCGTGTTCGAGGTGGGGAAGTCCTCCACGGTGCGCGAGGGGTCCGACGTGGCGATCCTCGCGTTCGGCAAGGAGGTCGACTGCGCGCTCGAGGCGGCCGACGAGCTGGCGGAGGGCGGCATCGAGGCGCGCGTCGTCGACATGCGGTGGGTCAAGCCGATCGACGCCGCGGCCGTGCGCGAGGCGGCGGAGACCCGGCTCGTCGTCACTGTCGAGGACGGCGTGCTGGCGGGCGGCGCCGGATCGGCCGTGCTCGAGGAGATCGCGCGCCAGGGGCTGTCCGCTCCCGTAGAGTGCATCGGCATCGACGACGCGTTCGTCGTGCACGGCGCGCAGGCCGTCGTGCGCTCGGAGCTCGGCCTCGACGGGTCGGGCGTCGCGGCGCGCGTCCGGGCGCGGCTCGCCGACCTCTGACGGGCGGCGGGCCGGACTGCGGCGGCGGGCCGGGCTGGGCTGCGGCGGCGTGGCGTCCGCGTCCGGGGCGTCCGTCTGCGGCGGCGGGTCGGCTTACGTCGTTTCCCATTCTCGTCAGCAATAATCGCCAACGATGCCAACGACGCACGTGCAGTCGATTCGCGCTTTTCAGCAGCTCTATTGCCGATGCCGCCGGCCTCGCCGGATCCGCGCAAAGGCGACATGCAATGCGACGCACAGGAAGCCGAGCATCGCGGGGTACATCGCCATGAGGTTCGCCAGAATGTGAAGCAGGAAGCCCCAGGCGCTTTCATACGACGAGGGCCACACGACCATTTCGTGATAGAGATAGCAGCAAACGCCCGGCGCTATCCCCGCGACGGCGAAAACGACGGTGAGCAGGCCGGCATGCGAACGGCGGACAAGCGCGCAGACGATGGCCGCGATCAGGGGGATACTCGACCACGATTGGACCGCTATGAGCATCGTCATGCCGTCTAACGGCAGACGATTCACGATCATGTCGATCGAGAAGAGGACGAACACGACGAGCTCGAACGCGGCGAGCACTGCCGCTACGAGAAGCGAAGGGTTGTCCAGCAGGCGCGGCATCTAGATCTTCTTCTCCATGACGTAATCGTCCATGATGAAGCCGCCGCCGATGTCGGTCTCGACGGACTCGATCGTCTCGAAGCCCTTTGCGGCATAGGCGCGGATGCCGAGTTCGTTGTATTTGTTGACGGTGAGGTACATCGCCGCAAGGCCGCGCTCGCGGCACAGCTCGTCATAGAAGGCGATGGTCTGGCTCGCGTAGTGCTTGCCGCGCTCGGCGGCGAGCAGGTAGATCTTCGAGATGAAGAAGCGGTTCGTCTCAGGCTCGACGCGCCCGCCCGTGTAACCGACGCAGCGACCGTCCTCGGCGTCGATCATCCAATACTCGTAGGCGTGCTCGGCCATGTCCCGCCTGATCGCATCAAGGCTTTGGAAGCGCTCGACCATGTAGTCGGTCTGTTCCTTGCCGATGAGGTCGGGCCAGTACTCGTGCCAGATCGCATCGGCGAGGCGCGCGAGCGCCTCCTGGTCCTCGTCGGTTTCCACGGGGCGAAACGTGAGCGCCATGAAAGAAGCTCCCTTCCTCTGTCTGCGCAGCGATGGTAGTCGGACGTAGTGATCCTTGCCTCTGTATGCGCTGCAATTCTTGTCGAGTGCGGCAGGTCTGCTTCTTCGGTTTGCGCCGCGATCGTCGCAGGGCGCGGCAGATCCGCCTGTTTCGACATTGTAACGTTGGATTTTCCCGCCGGTTACATCGTCTTTGCGAGGCTGTAATAAATCGATCTGCGCTGCTCACGGCCTCGCGGCCTGTGCGACCATCGTATGCGTTCTTGTTGTGCGCGCCGATCGGCGCACGTGCAGAAGGAGGTAGAAAAATGATCGACACAGGATCCACCGGCTTCATGTTGGTCTGCACGATGCTCGTGCTGC
>CAZBEP010000098.1:0-2879 GCA_964490925.1 uncultured Eggerthellaceae bacterium
CGCCTCGCCTCGTGTCGCGCCGTGCGCTCCGGTACGTAGCGCGCATGCAAACGGCGTTTCCCCGGCCCTGCGTCCCCCGCCGCGACGGCGCGGTTCCCGCGCGGCTCCCGGCGGCGAGGCGGCCTATCTGCGCGCGAAGCGGGCGAACACGCGCCGGCGCTCGGCGGCGATCGTCGTCGAAGGGCCATGCCCGGGCAGCACGAGCGTCTCGTCGGGCAGCTTCGCGAGCGTCACGAGGGAGTCGCGCATGTCGCTCATGCTGCCGCCCTGGAAATCGGTGCGGCCGATCGAGCCGGCGAACAGCGTGTCCCCCGACAGCAGCACGGGCAAGCCGTCGGGAAAGCGCCCGAGCTGGGGCGCGAGGTAAAGGCACATGCTCCCCTTGCTGTGCCCCGGCGTGAGGAGCGCCTCCCATGCGTACGAGCCGATCTTCACGACGTCGCCGTGGGACACGCGCGTATCGACGGGGCACGGATCGGGCAGCGGCAGGGGCGTGCGGCCGACCTTCTTCGGGTTCTCGATGAGCGGCGCCTCCACGTCCGACGCGACCACCTGCGCGCCCGTCGCCTCGCGCAGCGCCGCAGCGGCTCCCATGTGGTCGACGTGGTGATGCGTGAGCACGATCGCCGTGAGCTCGCGCCCGTCGAGCGCGCGCAGCAGCTTGTCGGGCTCGCACGACGGGTCGACGATCGCAGCCGCCCCGTCGTCGTCGATCACGTACACGTTGTTGTCGAGCATGCCGAGCACGTAGCACTCGATCGGCACGCAGGGGCGCGGACGCCCCGCTTCTTCTGCCATGCCGTCACTTCCCTTTCTTCGCGCCTGCTCCGACGCTTGCGCCCGGCAGCATGCGCGACGCCGTGAACACGCCTTCGATCCCGCGGAGCTTCGCGAGGACCGCGTCGATGAGCTTCACGTCCGACACCTGGAACAGAAACCGCATCTCGACGAGGCCGTTGCGCTGAGTCGCCGACGAGGACGAAACGATGTTCGTGCCCATGTCCGCGAGCTCCGTCGTCACGTCGCGCAAAAGGCTCATGCGGTCGACCGCCTCGAGGTAGACCCCCACCTGGTACGACGTGCTCTTCGACGGCGTCGCCTCCCACGACACCTCGATTATGCGCTCGGGGTGCTGGCGAAGCGCCTGGGCGTTCGGACAGTCGGCGCGGTGCACCGAAAGCCCGCGGCCGCGCGTCACGAAGCCGATGATGTCGTCGCCCGGCACGGGGTTGCAGCACCGCGACAGGCGCACGAGCACGTCGTCGATGCCTTTGACGACGATCCCGCTGGACGTGTGCGCCTCACGGTGCTTCGGACGACGCACGCTCGTGAGCATGGGCGGCAGCTTGCCCGTCGAAGCCTCGGGCGCACCGTAGCCGGACTCCTCCGCCCGCTCGTTGCCGTGATCGACGAGGATTTTGAGCAGGCGGTTCCCCACGTGCTGAGCGCTTTCCTTCCCCGTGCCTATCTGCACGAGCATGTCGTCGGAGTCTCGGTAGCCCATCTGCTCGGCGACCGTTTTCATCGCGCGCATGGACTGCGCGCTCGAGATGCCGACGCCGTGCTTGCGCATCTCGCGGGTGAGCCGGTCGCGGCCGACCTGCAAATCGTCGCCGCGCGAGGCTTTCGAGAAATACGAGCGGATCTTCGAGCGGGCAGACGGCGTCTTTACGAAGCTGAGCCAGTCGCGCGAAGGCGTGGCGCTCTTCTGCGTGAGGATCTCCACGCGATCCCCCACCTGCAGCTCGTAGGTGAGCGGCACGATCGAGCCGTTCACCTTTGCGCCGACGCAGTGGTTGCCGACCTCCGTGTGGATGGCGTAGGCGAAATCGACCGGGCAAGACCCGGCGCGCAGGCTCATGACCTCGCCCTTCGGGGTGAACACGAACACCTCGGTAGGCGCGAGGTCGACTTTGAGCGATTTCAGGAACTCGCGGGAGTCCTGCGTCTCGTCCTGCCAGTCGACCATTTGGCGCAGCCATGCGAGCTGCTCGTCCATCGCCGCGTCTTTGCCGGACCCCTTCTCCTTGTAGCGCCAGTGAGCCGCCACGCCGTATTCGCTTCTGCGATGCATCTCCTCGGTACGGATCTGCACCTCGAGCGGACGGCCGGCAGGGCCGATGACCGTCGTGTGGAGGCTCTGGTACATGTTGTACTTCGGCATCGCGATGTAATCTTTGAAGCGACCCGGCATCGGGTGCCACAGCGTATGGACCGCCCCGAGCGCCGAGTAGCAGTCGCGCACGTCTGCCACGATGATGCGCACCGCGATGAGGTCGTAGATCTCCGAGAAGCCCTTGCCCTTGCTCGTCATCTTCTGGTAGATCGAGTACAGATGCTTCGGCCTCCCCATGATCTGGGCCGTGATGCCGACCCTCTCAAGCTCGCCACGCAAGACGTCGATGACCTCGCCCAGATAGCGCTCGCGCTCGGCTCGGCTTTCCGTGACCATGCGCGATACCTGCTTGTACTTGTTCGGCTCGAGATAGAAAAACGAGAGGTCCTCAAGCTCCCACTTGATGGAGTTGATGCCGAGGCGATGCGCGATCGGCGCGTAGATCTCGAGCGTCTCGCGCGCCTTGAAGATGCGGCGGTCCTCGCGCAAGGCGCCCAAGGTGCGCATGTTGTGCAGGCGGTCGGCGAGCTTGATGACGATGACGCGGATGTCCTTGTTCATGGCGACGAACATCTTGCGAATCGTTTGCGCCTGCTTGTCGGAAAGCGTCTCGACCTCGATGCGCGTGATCTTCGTGACGCCCTCCACAAGCTGCGCGACCTGATCGCCGAACTCACGCGCGACCCCCTCTGTCGTGACCTTGGTGTCCTCGACGGTGTCGTGGAGCAGCGCCGCGCACAGCGTCTCGGCGTCCATGCGCAGG
>CAZBEP010000098.1:2889-6740 GCA_964490925.1 uncultured Eggerthellaceae bacterium
CTCCACCGGGTGCGCGATGAACGGCTCGCCGCTCTTGCGGCACTGGCCGACGTGCGCCGCGTTCGAGAACGCGAATACGCGGTCGAGCTTGTCCCGGTCGTCGGCGGAAAGGTAGCCCGCCGTCATCTCCTTGAGCACGCCGAAGCGCTCTTCGGGGCTTTTCGTCCCGCCGTCGTCGCGCGCCCCGACTGCGAACGACTTCTCGGCCACGTACGGATGCCCGAGCATCACTTCCACGCCGTGGCGCGGTTCCCGTCCCGTCGTCATGCCCGCTTCCGCCCCCCTTCGCGCAGCCGCGAGCCCCCGGCGGCGGCCCCGTCCTCGAAGCTCTCGGCAGGCGCGCCGCCCCCGAGGTCTGCGCCCGACCCGTCGGGGCACACTGCGGCGGCGGGCATGATCGGACGCGATATGCGCAGCCTGAGCGCGGCGCCCGTCGTGCCGAGCATCCACTCGCGGAACTCGTCGAACGTCTCGCGCTCACCGATGCCCTCGCGGTAGCGGACGCTGTCGGTAAGCTCCACCTTGCCGGCGGACTCCCGCACGCGCACGTGCCGCACTGTCTCTCCTGCGGAAAACGTCGTCCGCACCTCGATAAGCCCGAGTTCGCGAAAGACGGTAAGCCCGCAGACGGCCGCCGCGTCGCTCGTGCGTCCGCGACCCCCCTCGCCGAGCGCGGCGAGGTCGGAGCTCGAGAGCGTCGCGTAGCCTCGCCCGCTCGCGCGCTGCATCTGGCGCAGGCGGCGATATACCGCCGCGAGCGCGTCGTGGCCGGGCGTCGTCTCGTCGAGAATGCGCTCGTTGATCGACGCGTCCGCCTTCCCGAACAGCAGGTGCACGACCGCCCCCGACCCGTCGCGCCCGGCCCGTCCCGTCATCTGATTGAACTCGATCTCGTTGAACGGCATGTGGTAGAGCGCGACATGCCGGATGTTCGGGATGTTCACGCCCTCTCCGAACGCCGACGTCGCCACGAGCGCCGTGAGCTTGTCCTCGCGGAAGAGCCTTTCGACAAGCTGGCGGTCGCGTCGCGAAAGCCCCGCGTTGTAGAAGCCGATCATCGCGCCGAGCTGCGGCACCCGCTTGCGGAGCATGCGCGCGAGCGCGACCGACTGCTCGCGGGAGTTCACGTAGACGACGGTCTTTTCGCCCGTCGCGACGAGGCTGGCGAGGTAGTCGTCGCGGTTGCGCAGATTGCGCTGGTCGTCGATGTCGAGGTTGTCGCGGGCGGCGCGATCGACCACGAGGCGCGTGACGGGCAGCTCCTCGACGATGTCGCGCGCGACGTCGTCGCTTGCCGTCGCCGTGAGGGCGAGCACCGCGTGCGGGCGGATGAGGGCGACCGCGCGGCCGAGGGATCGGTAGGCTTCGCGATGCCCGGCGCGCGCCTGGCCGATGTGGTGCGCCTCGTCGACGACGACGAAGCCGATGCGGCCGCTCGCCGCGATCTCTTCGGCGTGGTAGGCAAGGTATTCGGGGGTCGTGAGCACGACGTCGATGCTGCCGTCGGCAAGACCGGAGAGCACGCGGGCGCGCTCCTCGGGCGCGGTTTCGCCCGTGAGCACGGCGTTCGCGATGCCGAAGCGCGACAGCGCGCAGTCGAGGTGGTAAGCCTGGTCTGCGATGAGGGCGCGCAGCGGGTAGACGAACAGGCTCGCCCGCCGGCCGACGAGCGCCTCGCAGGCGGCATGCACCTGGAACACGAGGGACTTGCCGCGACCCGTCGCCATGACGGCGAGCACCGACTCGCCCTCCCGCAGGCAGGCGAGCGCCTCGCGCTGCGAGTCATGCAGCGACGCGTTCCCGATGATGGCCTGGACGACGGCCGCCTCGGCTCCTTCCGGATCGCGCTGCGCCCGCTCCTCCCACAGCGCGCGGTTCGCACGGAGCGCGTCCTCGCTCGCCTGCGCCTCAGCGGCCTCGTCCGCTTCGTCGGCACACAGCTCCGCATCGCTTTGGGCATAGAGGTCGGCGACGAAGGTGCGCGCCTGCGGGTCGAGGCATGCTTCAAGTGCGCTGCACGTGCAGACCGGCGTGACGGATTTGAGCATCGCCTTGACCGACGACCGCCCGCGCCACTCGTCGATCTGCACCTGGAAGGCGGCATTGACGAGGGTGTCCGCGCCCATGAGCCCCGCGATGTCGGAGCAGTGGAACATGATCCCCGCGACGGTGGAGCGCCCGTCGGTGAGCTGGCATGAAAAGTGGTTCTTGTCGGCTCCGACCGCGCGGCAGTTCGCGAGTGCGACGTTTCGCGCGAGCAAGGTCGGCACGGGGTTGTCCTGCCCGAAGGGGGCGAGACGCTCGACCTGGGAGACGTCGCGCATCGTGAGTTCGTCGAGGCTCACGCATGCGTCGATGTCGACCGAGGGGCGGAAGTCATCTTCGGGAAGCCCGTCCATGTAGGCTTCGAGGCGCCGCGTGAACGCGGGGAGGTTTTCCACCGGAAGCGTCACGCCGACGGCGGCATCATGCCCGCCGAAGCGTGTGAGCAGGTCGGACGCACTCTCGACGGCTCTGAACAGGCTCACGTCGCCCACGCTTCTGCCCGACCCGCGCGCCTCGTCGCCGTCGATCGTGAACAGAAGCGCGGGGACGCCGTAGATGCCGACGAGGCGGCTCGCGACGATGCCCTTGACGCCCTCGTGCCAACCCTCGCCCGACACCACGATCACGCGCTGGCCGCGATAGATCTGTTCGGTCTGCTCCTTCGCGAGCTCCGAGAGCTCCGCCTCGATGCTGCGACGGTCGTCGTTGAGCCCCTCGAGCCGCTCGGCGAGCGCGTACGCAACCGACGGGTCGTCCGTCATAAGCAGGTTGATCGCAAGATCGGCGTCCCCCATGCGGCCGGCCGCGTTGAGCCGCGGGGCGACAGAGAAGCTGAGCGACGTCGACGTCACGGGCTTGCCGTCGGAGCCGCTCGTCTCGAGGAGCGCCGCGATACAGGGGCGCGGGGACGCGTTGATGCGGGCGAGGCCGTCGGCGACGAGCGCGCGGTTCTCGCCGCGCATCGGCATGAGGTCGGCGATCGTCCCGAGCGCGGCGAGGTCGGTGTAGTCGCGCCACAGATAGGGCAGGCCGAAACGCCCGCCGAGCGCCTGGACGACTTTGAGCGCGACGCCCACGCCGGCAAGAGCGGCGCTCGCGCAATCGGGGTCGAGCTTCGGATCGGCCACGGGCACGCCCTCCGGCACAAGGTCGGCCGGCTCGTGATGGTCGGTGATCGCGAGGCCGTAGCCGGCGCGCACGACTTCTGCGGCGATCTCCTTGCAGCCGATGCCGCAGTCCACCGTCACGATGAAGTCGGGCTTCGGGGAGATGGCCGCGAGGCGCGCCATCGCCTCGGGCGTGAGCGAGTACCCTTCGCCGAACCGGCGGGGAATGAACGGGGTGGCCGTGCCTCCGAGCGCTCGCAGCGCGCGCGTGAGCAGCGCCGCCGCCGAGACGCCGTCGAGGTCGAAGTCGCCGAACACGACGATGTGGTCGCCTCGGCGAAGCGCCGCCTCGAGGGCGTCGACGACGTCTCCGAGCCCGGGAATGATGTAGGGATTGTGGCCGTCACGGTCGAGCGACGGCTCAAGGAAGCGCTGCGCCGAGGCGACGTCGCGAATCCCGCGCGCGACGAGCACTGCCGCGACGAAGCGCGGCAGGCCAAGCTCTTTGCGCAGCGTCGACACAGCCGCCGGATCGGCCGCTCGTATGTTGAAACGAGCTGCCATTGGGGCACCGAACCTCACTTGTGCGAAGCTGTCTTTTCCCGCTATTGTGGCACAACCCCCGGCATATGTCATAGCTGCGGGGGCGAGAAGTCACTCAACGGCGAATAGGGCAGGTGCGCGCCGAGGGTTCTGCCG
>CAZBEP010000099.1:0-6658 GCA_964490925.1 uncultured Eggerthellaceae bacterium
GGAGCGCCCGGCGCGGGGGCGCCCGGCGCGCGCATGGTACAATCCCGCGTATGACGGAACTCACGCACATCGCGCTCACCGCGCCGGCGTCGGTCGATATGGCGCGGGTCGTCGGGCATGCCGACGAGCTGCTCCGCATCGTCCAGTCGTCGTTTGCCGCTCGCATCACGGTGCGGGGCGATTCCGTCGTCATCGAGGGGGGCGCGCTCGAAGCCCAGGCGGTCATGGCCGTCTTTACGGATCTGTTCGCGCTCGCCGAGACCGGGGAATGTCCGACCTCCGACTACGTGCGCCGCTCGATCGAGGCGGCGATGTCCGACGACGTGTCGCCGCGAACCTTGCGCGAAGACATTCTGCTCACCTATCGAGGGCGCGGCATCCGCCCAAAGACGGCGGGACAGAAGCGCTACTGCGACGCCATTCGGGAAAAGACGGTCACCTTCGGCATCGGGCCGGCCGGCACCGGCAAGACCTACCTCGCGATGGCGCTCGCCGTTGCGGCGCTCAAGCGCAAAGAGGTCGGGCGCATCATCCTCACGCGCCCGGTCGTCGAGGCCGGCGAGAGCCTCGGGTTTCTTCCCGGAACGCTCATGGAAAAGGTCGATCCCTACATCCGCCCGCTCTACGACGCGCTTTACGACATGACCGACATGGAGCGCGCCAACCAGATGATCAAATCCGGCATCATAGAAATCGCTCCGCTCGCATTCATGCGCGGGCGCACCTTGAACGACAGCTTCATCATCCTCGACGAGGCGCAAAACACCACGCCCGAGCAGATGAAGATGTTCCTCACGCGGCTTGGGTTCAACTCGAAGATGGTCGTCACGGGCGACGCGTCGCAGACCGACCTGCCGCGCGGGGCGTCCGGCCTCAAGGAGGCGCGCTCCGTCCTGGAAGGCTCCGCCGACATCGCGTTCGTCGACTTCACAGGGCGCGACGTCGTGCGGCATCCGCTCGTGGCGAGCATCGTTGCGGCCTACGACGAGGCGGAGCGGAGCCGGTCGCGCGGCGCGGCGGGGCGAGACGGCGAAGGGAAGGCGTAGGGCATGGACGTCGTCGTCTCGTACGCGCACCGCGAAGCCGACATGCGCGCGCTGCCCGTCGCAGAACTCGCGGCGTTCGTGATCAGGCGCGAGGGGCGCCCCGATGCGACCGAGGCGTCCGTCTCCTTCGTCGACGACGCGACGATCGCCGAACTCAACGAGCGCTACCGGGGCGTCAGCGGCCCTACAGACGTGCTCTCCTTCGAATGCGACGGCGCATCCGGAGGCTTCGACGACGTTGCGGGCGCGCCCGTGTTCGAGCTCGGCGACGTCGTGATCGCGCCCGACGTGGCCGAGCGCCAGGCACGGGAGTTCGGCACGACGCTCGAAGAGGAGGTTTCGCTGCTCGTCGTGCACGGCATGCTCCACCTGTGCGGCTACGACCACGCCAAAGACGACGAGGCCGAGGCCATGGAGGCGCGCGAGGACGCGATCCTCGCCGAGTGGCGTGCGCTGCGGTCGGAAGAGGGCGGCTCCGATGTCTGAGGGGGATGCCCGCCGCCGCTCCGGCACGGGCGAGCCCGCCGATGGGGAGCGCCGCGAGGAGGGCTTCGTCCGCAACGACGAATCGAAGCGCGCACGCACCGCCTATTCGTTCGGCGCGGCCTTCGCGAGCGCCGCCGCCGGGTTCGCCTATGCGTTCGCCTCGCAGCGCAACATGAAGATACACCTTGCCGTCGCCGTTGTCGCTGTCGTGCTCGGCGCGGCCTTTCGCATAACGATCGCCGAATGGCTCGCAGTGGCGATCTGCATTCTCTCCGTCTTTGCGCTCGAATGCGTGAACACGGCGATCGAGTCCGTCGTCGACCTTGCGTGCCCCGACTACCACGACCTCGCGCGCCGCGCGAAGGACTGCGCCGCCGCCGCCGTGCTCGTCGCGTCGGGCGGCGCCGTCGTCGTCGAGGCCGTCATCCTGCTCCCGCGCATCGCCGCGCTGCTCTTCTAGCAGGCCGCGCGCACGAAAGGACATGCCCATGCCCGCCGCCGACGTCAACCGCGACGATTCCGAGGCTCTGCTCGAGGAGGGGGCGTCGGGCCTCCCCGGCGCCTCCGGCCTTGCCGCCGGCGACGTCGTCTCGGCGTTTTTCGCCGCCGAGGCTGCGGCTGCGGGGGAGGACTACGTTCCCGAGCGCCTTTCCGCGCCCGCCGGCCACGGCGAGGCCAACGGAGGCGGCGCGCCGTTCCGATCCGGCTTCGTCGCCTTCGTCGGGCGGCCGAACGCGGGAAAATCGACCCTGCTCAACGCCATCATGGGCAAGAAGATCGCGATCACGTCCGACACCCCGCAGACCACCCGCCACCGCTTCCGCGCGGTGCTCACGCGCGAGTCGTTCCAGGCGATCATCGTCGACACGCCCGGCATCCACAAGCCCCACGACGCCCTCGGGGAAGAGCTCAACGTGTCGGCCGAAAAGGCGCTCGAGGACGTCGATGCCGTCGCGATGCTCATCGACGCTTCGAAGCCGGTCGGCCGCGGAGACGAATGGGTTGCCTCCCGCGTCTCGAAGGCGCGTGCGAAAAAGGTATGCGTGCTGTCAAAGACCGACCTCGCAAATCCGGACGAGCTTGCCGCCCAGCGCAGCGCGGCGACCCGGCTCGCCGACTGGGACGCGATGTGCGAGCTGTCCTCGGTCACGGGGGAGGGCGTCGAGGCTTTCGTCGAGACGGTTGCGGCCGACCTGCCCGAAGGCCCGGCGTGGTTCCCGCCCGACATGGAGACCGACCAGCCCCTCGAGGTCATGATCGCCGAGTTCGTGCGCGAGAAGGTGCTGCGCAACTTCGAGGACGAGGTGCCGCATGCCATCGGCGTCGTCGTCGACGAACTCGAATACGTCAAGAAGAAGGATCTCTACCGCGTCTACGCCGCCGTCTACGTCGAGCGCGAGAGCCAAAAGGGCATCATCATCGGGAAAGGCGGCGCCGCCATCAAGCGCGTCGGCAGCGAGGCGCGCGCCGACCTCGAGCATCTGCTCGGCTGCCGGGTGTTTCTCGACCTGCGCGTCAAGGTGAAGAAGAACTGGCGCAGAAGCGCCGTGCAGATCCGCCGCTTCGGCTACGGCGAGGGGGCGTAAGGCGGAGCCCCGCGCGCCGGTCTCGGCTCGGCGCGCGGGCGCCGCCTCGCTCGGAGCGGGGAGATCGTTTCCGCATATCTCATGGTTGCCGTGCGGGCCGTGCGGGCCGAAGGGGGCGCCGCGCTACAATACGGGCGGTAACGACGCGAGGAGCCCTCCATGATCTGCCCACAGTGCCACAGCGAGAACCGGGAAGGTGCGAAATACTGCGACGAGTGCGGCACCCCGCTCATCGACCTCGCTGCGAAAGAGAAGGCAGAAAGCGACTCGTCCGCCCCGGCCGATGAGCCCGCGTCGGAAAGCCCCGGGGCTTCCGAGTGCGAAAAGCCCGAGGAGGCCGCCGATGCGACGAACGTCATGGTGTCGGTCGGATCCGACGAGACGGCGGAGCTCGGCCGCGCCGAAGAGCGTTCGAGCGGCTCTGAGACGTCAGGGCTCGACGAACTTGGGGTGACGGGAGAGATCTGGAGTCCGCATGCGACGATGGACCTGCCGCTCGTGGCGGATCCGAACATGCCGCAGAAAAGCGGCTACCGGGCGCCGGAGGGCGGCGTCAAGAAGCGCCGCCGGCCCGGCCTCATCGCCGCCGTCTCAATCGTCGTGCTCCTCGTGGTTGCGGGCGCGGCGGTCGCCGTCGCCTACGCGCTCGAGATGTGGGGCGGCAAATCGGTTCCCGATGTCGTCGGCATGACGTGGGCAGATGCCGTATTTACGCTCGAAAACCGCGGCTTTGCCGTGCAGACGGTCGAGACGCTCTCCGACGAGACCGAGGGTCTCGTGCTGCTGAGCGACCCGGTTGCGGGCGGGCGCGCAGAAGCAGGGTCGGAGGTCGTCATCCACGTCGCCGTCGCGCGCACCGTTCCCGTCGTCGTCGGGGGATCGCAGGCCGATGCGCAGGTCGCGCTCGCCGCGTCCGGGTACACGCGCGTGAGCGTCGTTACAGAGAAGTCGAACGAGGCCGAAGGCACGGTGCTTGCCGTGTCGCCCGAAGAGGGGACGAAGGCGAGCGCCTCGACGGAGATCACGCTCACCGTCGCGGAGCCGTACTACGTGCCGGACGTCGTCGGGATGTTGCAGGCCGACGCGCAGGCGACCCTCGAGGCGGCAGGCTACGTCGTCGTCGTTGCGCGCGTCTACACGGAGCAGTACGCCGACGGCTCCGTCATATCGACCGATCCGGTCGCCGGCTCGCAACTCGATGCCGGCTCGACGGTGACGGTCTCCCTTGCGGTGTCGCGCGCCGCCGAGCTCGTGAGCGCCACATACGACATCATCTACCCGGGGCAGAACCTGACCGTCGACGACGTGAACTACACGGTCTCCTCGCTCGATGCCGTGGCGTACGCGGGCGGCAACACCGTCTCCTATACGTTCACCGGCACGCCGTACACCTACTTCCTCGGCGTGCGCATGGGGCTCGACGAGATGCAAGTGAGCGGTACGATCACGTTCAACGCCTCGAACGAGGTGACGGGCGGCAACCCGTCGTTCGCCGTCGCGGACTAGGATCCGCGCGACCGAGAGCCCTCGAGGCGCCATGGCGCAGGACACCTACACCGCACGCACCGTCGTGCTGCGCAAGACGAAGCTCGGCGAGAGCGACCTCGTCGTGACGCTCCTCGCCGAGAACGGCTCGCAGATCCGCGCGGTCGCCAAGGGCGCCCGCAAGCCCGCAAACCCCTTCGCCGCGCGCCTCGAGATCGCCTCCGAATGCGACGTGCTCCTCGCGCGCGGGCGCTCGCTCGATATCGCAAAGGAGGCGCGCATCGTTTCGAGCCGCGACCGGATCCGCCGCGACTTCGATCGGCTTGCGCTTGCGGAATGCATGCTCGAACTGCTCGGAAAGGCAACGCAGGCAGACCTCGAGCATCCCTTGCTGTTCCCGATGACCTCGACGGCGCTCGATGCGCTCGAGGAGGCCGAAGAAGCCGCCACGGCGGCGGTGCTCGCGGTCGCCCACCTGCTGAAAACCTTCGCCTTTGTCGGCATCCGTCCGGAGTTCGCCCGCTGCGTCGCGTGCGGACGCGGGGCCTCGCCCCGGCCGGGACAGCCCGACGAGCGCCTCTTCTGCTCCTTCGAGGAGGGAGGCGTCGTGTGCCGAGCCTGCGCGCGCAGCCTCGCCGCGAGCAAGCTGGAGCCGGGGCTTGCCGGCTGGCTCGAAACCGCGCTCCGTTCGACCTTCGCCGATCTGCTGCGCCTCGACGTTCCAGCCGGCATGCCCCGTCCCGCGCTCGCCTTTTGCCGAACATGGGCGCGCGCACATCTCGGCACGGATCTGAAATCGATCGGCTTTGCCCTCTCGAGCGCTATGCTGAGCCCCGAGGCGCGCTATCGCTGAGAAAGCGTGAGAGGGAAGAGGGGACGAAAGAGCCATGGCCTGCTACACGTTCACGCCGCAGGGCGTCTGCAGCCGCCGCATCGATCTTGAGCTTGACGGCGACACGATCAAGCACGTCTCGTTCACGAGCGGCTGCGACGGCAACCTGAAAGCCATAGGGCGGCTTGTCGCCGGCAAGAGCGCGCAAGAGGTCGCCGACGCCCTCGAGGGCAACACCTGCGGGCAGCGGGGAACCTCATGTGCCGACCAGCTCTCGAAGGCCCTCCGGGAAGCGCGAGAAAAAGAGCTCCAGGCTTAAGGAAACGCCACCGCGAGCGCGATGTGGCAGGGGCGCGCCTCGATGTGCTCGGGGGTGCGGACGCGGGCGGGGCACGCCTCGACATCCGACTTTGCGCTGCGCAACGACGGGAACGACGCTCCGGTTCTCCCGTTTCGTTCGGGATTTGCAGAAGCTGTGGGATCGCTCATCCGGCCTCCGCGCGCGCTTGCCGCGCGTCGGTCGGGTGCCTACAATGACAAGGCTGCGAGAACGCAGACGCCCTCCGCTTGGTTCGCATACGCGCCGTATGCCCACCCAGCTCGGGGCGCTCATCGATGCGCGAGGCGCCCCGGCCGGGCGGCCCGCGCGAGGCGGGGCGGCGACGCCCCCGGCGAAAGGCGGTTTCCCATGGCCACGAAGAACAGCATCAGCAAGGAGCGCGCAGCCGAGCTCATCGCCGAGTTCGGCAAAGGGGAGCACGATTCGGGCAGCGCGGAGGTGCAGGTCGCGATCCTCTCCGAACGCATCCGCAACCTCACCGAGCATCTCAAAGTCCACAAAAAGGACAACCACACGCGCCGCGGCCTCATGATGCTCATCGGCAAGCGACGCAGGATGCTCAAATACATCAAGAGCAGAAACATCGACGAGTACCGCGCTCTCATCAGGAAGCTCGGCATCCGCGACAACATCTAGCAACGTGCGAGGCCCGCGAAACGCGGGCCTCGCGTTGGCGGGCCGCGCGGCGGCTCGGGCGGTCGGAGGGGCATGCGGCCTCTCTGCTCGCGGCGGGGGAAACCTAAGTACGCCCGCCGAAGAAGCTCGGCCGCAATCGGGCGACCGAGGCGAAGAGAAAGCAACGCATTCATGGAGAAAATCGTTCACGAGTTCGAGCTGTACGGCAAGACCTACCGCTTTGAGACGGGAGAGCTCGCCAAGCAGG
>CAZBEP010000100.1:0-3678 GCA_964490925.1 uncultured Eggerthellaceae bacterium
GCCCGGATCCATGCCGCCCATCGAGCCGTCAAGCCCCGCGCCGCCGGGCATGCCGTTGCCGGTTCCGTACGTCACGCCGTCAAGCGAGAACTCGGTGCGGCTTCCGTCGACCACGAGGGCGTACGTGCCGTCCGCCTCCATGTCCGGGCAGCTCACGACCACCGATGTCGCGGCCTTCGCCGCAGTCGCGCTGAGCAGTTCGGCGCCCGACGCGTCCTCGAGCACCACCGTGCTTCCCGCGCTCGCGCTGACCGTCACGAGCGCGCTTGCCTGGGTGCTTTCGCTCCCAAAGCCCTGCGCCATTGCGGCCTGTCCGAACGCGATGACGGTTCCGCCGTCGATGGTCGCGTCGATCTCGTAGTCGATCGCGCCGTCCTCTCCGCTTTCCGGCCCGTACACGACGGTGCTTCCCCCTGTGACCAGGATGCTTCCGTTCGAGTCGATCCCGTCGCCGCCGGCGTCGATCGTGATCTCGCCTCCGGTTATAGCGATCACGCATGAGGAGTCCGCCGTCACGGATGCGGCGCCGACCACGTCGTCGGAGGACGATGCGGCGTTCAGGCCGTCGTCGCTCGAAACGATGTCGATCGTCCCGCCGGTTATGAGCACCGTCTGCCCCTCGACGCCTTCGACGCTTTGCGGAACAACGATGTCGCCGCCGCTTATGGCGGTCTGCCCGTCGGCGTGAATCGCGTCGTCTCCGGTGGAAAGCTCGAAGCTGCCGTCGGCGACCCACACGTTGCCGTTTGCGTGGATCGCGTCGTCGGCGGCGTCTACGGACAGCGTCCCGCCGCGGATAACGACGTCGCCGTCGGCTTTGACGGCCTTCTGGCTCGTCTCGCTGTCGGCATCGGCGTCGGTGCTCTGTGCGTTGTTGGTTTCGCCTGCAGAGCCGAACGTCCCTGTCGGCGATGCTTCGCCTTGCGCGGACGAGGCGGACGCGACCTCTCCTGCCCCGTCGCCTGTGACGATGAGAAACGTTCCGCCGTCGATCTGCGTCGTCGACGAGGCGGAGATGCCGTCGCCGGCGGACGTGATCGAGAATTCCCCGCCTTCGATGCATACGTACCCGCGCGTCTCGTCGTCGGTGTTCTCCGCATGGATCGCGTCGGTTCCTGAAACGAGGTCGAACGTGCCGTCGAGGATGCGCACGCTGTCGTTGCCGGAAAGCGCGCGCTTCGCCGCTTCGACGTGGTACGTCCCGCCCGTGATGGCGAGGTCGTCTTTGGACAGGATGCCGTGTCCTTCGGCTGAGAAGGCGGTGAGCGAGCCCGAGCCGTTCAGCGTCAGGTCGTCTTTCGCGAACACCGCCGCGTCGACTCCGTCCTCGTCGGAATCGTCGTAGGAACCGGTGGTGGAAAGCGTGTTGTCCGTTCCTGCGGCGAGCGTCACGTACACGTTTCCCGCGCTGCGTACGAGCAGCGCGGCGCTGGTCTCGCTCGAAATCGTCACGCCGTCGAGCACCAGATGCACGTCGTCATCGTCCGCGTCGACGACGAGCGATCCGTTCGACAGCGTTCCGGACACCACGTAGGTGCCGGCGCCCGTCACGGTGACGATGTCGCCTTCCACCGACACTGCCGCAGCGGTGCTTGTCGAGCCCCCGTCCGCAAGCTCGATCGTCTCTGCGCTCGCTGCGTCGTAGGAGTCGTCGAGGTCGGCGTCGGAGAAGAGGTCTGCCGTGTCGAGGGCGACGGCCGCGATCTCGCCCGCGATCGTCGCGGAGGCCGTCTCCGACGCGACGGACGTCCCGGACGCCGCGCTTCCCGCCTCGGCGCAGCCGCCGAGAGACGCGGCCAGCGCCGCAGCGGCTACGGCGGCGGCGAGCTTCGACGGTACGCCCCGCCCGCGCGCCCGCCCCGCGCCCCGCGCCCCGCACCTGCCGCCGACCTGCGCCACGCCCGCGCGGCCGACCCGCCCATGCGCGCCGCCCCGCGCGTGGGCGCCGTCCGCCTCTGTCCGCTTACAGCTCATAGCCGCCCGCCTCCTTTCGGCTCAGCATGACTTCGAGGTTGCCGTTGCGGCAGCGGATGTCGTCGAGGAGCCGCTTCTCCGACGCGCCCTTCCGCAAAACGATGTCGTATTCCAGCCGAAACACGCTTCCCATGTCCGTCGTTTTGACGAGGGCGAGCTCGTGCTCGGAAGTGTGCGCGTCAAGCACGGCGTCCATCTCGTCCGCGTAGTCGAGGTCCTCGGGCACGCAGACGCGCAGCTTCCGCTCGCGGCTCGCGGTGCGCGACCGTCCGAGCCCCGCCTTCACGTATACGGCTCCGAGCACGCTCAAGGCGAGCGCGAACAGCACCGCGTACGCGATGAACCCCATGCCGACGACAAGTCCCGACCCCATGGCGAGAAATATCGATCCGATCTCGCGCGCCGTGCCCGGAACCGACCGGAACCGCACGAGGCTGAACGCGCCCGCCACGGCGACGCCGGCTCCGATATTGCCGTCGACCATGATGATGACGGTGCTCACGATGGGCGGGATGAGCGCGAGCGTGACGACGAAACTCGACGACGACGAACCGCTGAGCATGTAGGCGACGGCGAGCAGAAGCCCGATGACGATCGCGGTGCCTAGGCACAGGAAGAACGCTACCGGCGACGACGTCTGGGACGCCGTGGTGGAAAAGACCCCTTCAAAGATGTCGATGGACATTAGGCCCCCTTTTGGGACAAGACGCGTGCCGGCGCTGCGACGGACGCCGGCTCGCTGCGGCGAACGCCGGCGGCGCGCTCGCGGGCGCGGATGGCTCGGTACGCGGAGCCGTACTTCGAGAACGACTGGCGGCGGATGCCCTCGGCGCTTAAGAAGCGCGCCATCCACAGCGGCATCGATCCGCAGCATTTCAGCTCCATGAGCAGGCTTCCTTTGGGAACGATCCGCTCGCCGGAGGGCGGAGCGAACGGAGAGAGGCCCTCGCGGCGCCAGCGGATGTCGCTGTCGAACGTGATGCGGAAGCCTGAGTCGTCTTTGGGCACGAACGCCTCGCGCCGGCACGTGAGGCAGACCGACGCGCGCAGCGTGCCGTAGCGGTCGACGAAGTTGGCGATCTCGCGGTCGGTCGGGCCGGATCCGAGCATGCTCGAGTCGCCGGCGAGGAACGCTTCGGCGTCGCGCCGGGAAACTGCGATGCGGCGCTTGTAGACGGTTGAGCGGTACTTCTTCTTGACCTCGATGAACGCCGTGCCCTCTTCGGCGGGCCCAGCAGCGTGGGCGGGATGGGCCGCGCCGTAGGCGCGCACGCGCAGCTTCTCCTTGTAAGGCGGCTTCTCCAGGGAGCGCCGTGCGAGGAGCCAGTCGGGCGTGTCAAGGTAGACGCTGTTCACGACGGACGTTCCGTGCTCGTCGGGGGAGGCTCGCTTCTCGACGAGCTTTCGGATGTTTGCCGCCTGCCGCTCGTCGAGCAGGTATTTCAGCTCGCGTCGTTTGAACGTGTTCTGGTAGGCCATAGAGCTTCGCTTCCTTCCGATTTCCAATTCGCAGCGCCGGTCGCGCGGCGGTGCCGTGCACCTGGCACGGCGGTATCGTGCGATCGGCGCTGCGTCGCGCGCATTGTTGTCGCGAGGGGATAACGTCGGGGCAACTCTACGAAGCGCGTATGAAATTGATCTGAATCGCGGCGGCGATGCCAAGAAAGCTCCAAAGACGGAGCACGGAGCCTGCACGTTTCGCGG
>CAZBEP010000100.1:3778-6579 GCA_964490925.1 uncultured Eggerthellaceae bacterium
CTACGCCTCTGTGTCGGCGGGGCGCTGCGCTGCCTCGTCAGGCAGGCCGGGAGATCCTTGCTTCGCAAGGTCGGCCACGGTCACGCCGTCGACGTAGCGTTCGATGACGTCGTTGAGTCCCTCCCAGAAGTGCACGGTGCAGCACAGCGATTCCCGGGGGCATTCGGACCCCTCCTCGAGTGCCGCGCAGTTGACGGGGGACGTCGTGCCTTCTACGGCGCGCAAGACGTCGCCGGCGCTTATCTGGTCGGCCGATTGGGCAAGGCGGTAGCCGCCCGCTTTCCCGCGCGAGCTTTTCAAAAGGCCCGCATGCACGAGCGACCGGGCGAGCTGCTCGAGGTATTTGAAGGAAATGGCTTCCTGCTCCGAAATCGTGCGCAGCGACACGGGGCCTTCGGTGCCGTTTCGCCCTATGTAGGCCGCGAGGCGCAACGCGTAGCGCCCTTTCGTCGAAATCAGCATGGGTACACCCGCCCTCGTTTTCGGTGATTCCCGAGCAGCGCATGTCGCTCGCCCGGCTCGTTCGGCAAACTATAGCAAATAACTATGGATTTGTCTTGACATCGGCGACAGAAACGATATATTTCCTAGTGAAAAACTAGGGATGAGGCGCGGGAAGCCGATCAAGACGAGTGGAGCCCGCGTCTATGTATGCGAGAAAGGCTCCTCATGGATTCCTTCGATCAAAGCGGCTCTGGCGCTCCGTCGCCGTCGTCGGCAACCGCGCCCTGCGACCGCGAACCGCTGCTTTCCGTCTGCGGCCTTTCGGCGTCCGCCGATGGCAAGGCCATCCTGCGCGGCGTCGATCTGACCGTCGGAGCTGGGGAGACCCATGTCCTCATGGGGCCGAACGGGGCGGGGAAGTCGACGTTCGGCCATGTGGTGATGGGCGACCCTGCCTTTTCCCACGACGCCGGCAGCATCGTGTTCGACGGGCGGGACGTTTCCGACCTGTCGCCGGACAAGCGGTCGCGCGCAGGGCTGTTCTTGTCGTTTCAGGCTCCGGTCGAGATTCCCGGCGTGCCGCTGTCGAGCTTTCTGCGCGCGACCGTCGCCGAGCGCCCTGGCCTCGCAATGAAGGGCAAGGAGTTCCGCCGGCGCGTGCGAAAGCTGTGCGAAGAGCTCGACATGGACCCCTCCTGCCTTGACCGCGAGCTGGGCGTGGGCTTTTCGGGCGGGGAGAAGAAGAAGGTCGAGATGCTGCAGCTTCTGATGCTCCGGCCTAAACTTGCGATCCTCGACGAAACCGACTCGGGGCTTGACGTCGACGCGCTCGGCGTGGTTTCGGGCGGCATCGACGCGTACCGCCGCCTGTGCGAAGGGTCGCTCATCGTCATCACGCACAACACGCGCATTCTGAGCCATCTTCGGGTGGACCGTGCGCACGTGATGGTTGACGGGCGCATCGTGAAGGACGGCGACGCCTCGCTCATCGAGTGGATAGACGCGCACGGATTCGAGTCCTTCGACCGCGCGGCGGACGACGACGCGGCCGCAGGCGGGGCGCGGTAGGGGGCGGGCGACATGGCGAAGAAGAAAACCGAGGTCGCCGACATCGACCGAAGCATATACGACGTCCGCGACAGCGAGGAGGGGTTCGACCGGCTCGACGCGGGGCTGACCCCGGAAATCGTCAGAGAGATCTCCGAGCGCAAAGACGAGCCGGCCTGGATGCTCGAGTTTCGCCTGGCGGCGCTCGAGACCTTCCGCTCGATGCCGACCCCCACGTGGGGGCCTTCTATCGACGGCCTGGATCTGGACCACATCGTCACCTACGTCAAGCCGAACACCGAGCAGCACTCCGATTGGGACTCCGTTCCCGACGACATCAAGAACACCTTCGACCGCCTGGGCATCCCCGAGGCGGAGCGCAGCTACCTTGCCGGCGTGGGAGCGCAGTACGATTCCGAGCTCGTGTACCACAATATGCAGGAAACGGCTGCGAAGATGGGCATCGTCTACTCGGGCATCGAGGAGGCACTGCGCGAGCCCGAATGGGAAAGGCTCATCCGCAGCAAGTTCATGACGCTCATCCCTCCCTCCGACCACAAGTTCGCGGCGCTGCACGGGGCGGTGTGGTCGGGCGGATCGTTCGTGTACGTGCCGGCCGGAACCAAGCTCGACTTCCCGCTGCAAAGCTACTTCCGCCTCAACGCCAAGGGCGCAGGCCAGTTCGAGCACACGCTCATCATCGTGGAGGACGACGCCGACCTGCACTTCATCGAAGGCTGCTCCGCTCCGAAGTACAACGTGGCGAACCTGCACGCCGGCGCCGTGGAGCTGTTCGTGGGCAGGCGCGCCCAGCTGCGTTATTCGACCATCGAGAACTGGTCGAAGAACATGTACAACCTCAACACCAAGCGCGCCCGCGTGGAGGCGGAGGGCGAGATCGAATGGATCAGCGGCTCGTTCGGAAGCCACGTGGGGTATCTGTACCCCATGAGCGTGCTGGCAGGCCGCAGGAGCCGCGCGAGCTTCACCGGCATCACCTTCGCCGGTGCGGGGCAAAACCTCGACACGGGGTGCAAGATGCTGCTCGCCGCCCCCGAGACCTCGGCGAACGTCGAGACGAAGGGCATTTCCAAGGGGGGCGGCGTCCAGACGTTCCGCAGCTCGGTGGTGGTGACGCCGAAGGCGGAGAACTCGGCGGTCAGCGTGAGCTGCCAGTCGCTCATGCTCGACGACGCGAGCCGATCCGACACCATCCCGGCGATGGACGTCCGCGCGAAAAACGTCGATGTCGGCCACGAGGCGACGATCGGCCGCATCGGCGACGACAAGATCTTCTACCTCATGAGCCG
>CAZBEP010000101.1:0-1368 GCA_964490925.1 uncultured Eggerthellaceae bacterium
CCCGCCGCCCGAGCCGCCGCGCGCCCGCTCGCGCGCATCGCGGCCGTCGAGCCGGGGTCGCCCTTCGACGACGCCGGTTTTGCGCCCGGCTGCGCGGTCGCGGCCGTCGACGGCCGTCCGGTGCGCGACGTCCTCGACTGGCGGTGGCTGTCCGCCGACGACGTGATCGAGGTCTCCTACATCGACCTCGACGGCGAGGAGGGCGTCGTCACGCTCGAGCGCGACGAGGGGCAGCCCTGGGGCGTGGCGTTCGACGGCGTCGTATTCGACGGCGTGCGCACGTGCCGCAACGCCTGCACGTTCTGCTTCATGCGGCAGCTTCCGCCCGGCATGCGCCCGTCGCTGTATCTGCGCGACGACGACTACCGCTTGAGCTTTCTTTCCGGCACCTTCGTCACGTTCACGAACCTCTCCGCTGCCGACGAGGAGCGCATCGCGTCCATGCGACTCTCGCCGCTGCGCTTCTCGCTCCAGGCCGCAAGCTCCGACGTGCGCGCCCGGCTCGTCGGCCGCCGCGCCGCGCACGGGCTCGCTGCGGCCGATCGGCTGCTTTCGGCCGGCATCGAGCTGCACGCCCAGGTGGTGCTCGTGCCGGGGGAAAACGACGGCCCCGAGCTTATCCGCACCCTGGAGTGGGCATACGCGCGCCCCGGCGTGCTTTCCGTCGGCATCGTCCCGCTCGGGTACACGCGCCACCAGGCCGTATTCGACCGCAGCTTCAACGATGCCTCCGCAGCCCGCGCGGTGCTCGACGCGGTGCGCCCGTTTCAGGAGCGCGCCAGCCGGGAGCGCGGGCGCGCATGGGTCTACTGCGCCGACGAGCTGTACCGCAACGCCTACGGCGAGGCGCTCCTTGATAACCTGCCGCCCGCGTCGTTCTACGGCGACTTCGACATGTTCGAGGACGGCATCGGCATCATCCGCACTTTCGTCGACGAATGGGAGGCCGCCGAGCGCGACGGCCTCGTGCGCTCGGCCGCGGACGCGCTGCGTCGCGCCGGCGCCGCAGCCCGCATCGTCGTGGGGGGCGCGATGACCCCGTTCTTCCCGCAGCTTGTCGAGCGCGCCCGCGTCGCCGACGCGATGCGCCCGCTCGTTGTGGAGAATCGCTTCTTCGGCGGAAACGTGGACGTGACGGGGCTGCTTACCGGCGAGGACATCGCGCGGGCCGTGCGCGGGGCCGCCCGCCGCGCCCAGGCGGACGCCTCGCCTCGCCCGCTGTTCTTCGTGCCGCGCGTCGTGCTCAACGACGACGGCCTCACGCTCGACGACCTGCGGATGGAAGATGTGGGGAAACGGGCGGGCGTCCCCGTTCGCGTGGTATCCTGTTCGCCGGTCGAATACGTGCGCGAGATCGCAGACGCGGCC
>CAZBEP010000101.1:1468-4635 GCA_964490925.1 uncultured Eggerthellaceae bacterium
GCGCGCGGGCGCCGATGACACAGTGAGGATCTGCCATGCCCCTGCCCATCGTGGCCGTCGTCGGGCGGCCGAACGTGGGGAAGTCCACGTTCGTCAACCGCATCGCCCGCGCCGACGAGGCCATCGTCCACGAGATGCGCGGCGTCACGCGCGACCGCTCCTACCACGACGCCGACTGGAACGGCGTCGACTTCAGGCTCGTCGACACGGGCGGCATCGAGATGGGCGACGACGACGCCTTCCAGGGGTCGATCCGCGGGCAGGCGCTCGAAGCCGCCAACGAGGCCGACGTCATCGTATTCCTCGTCGACGGCAAGACCGGCGTCGCCCCCGAAGACGAGGAGGTCGCGCGCATCCTGCGCCGCGCAAACAAGCTCGTCCTGCTCGCCGTCAACAAGATGGACGAGCCGGGGCGCACCGACGAGCTGTGGGAGTTCTACCGGCTCGGCCTCGGCGATCCGTGGCCGGTGTCGGCCACGCACGGCCACGGCACGGGCGACATACTCGACGCCGTCGTCGAGGAGCTGCGCCGGCTCGGCCGCGACGCGCCTTCCGAGCCTGCGGAGCCGTCGGTCAACGTCGCCATCATCGGGCGGCCGAACGCGGGGAAGTCCTCGCTCATGAACCGCCTCGTCGGCGACGAGCGTTCGATCGTTTCCGACGTCGCCGGGACGACGCGCGACGCCGTCGACACGACGATCGTCCACGACGGGAAGCGCTACACGGTCGTCGACACGGCCGGCCTGCGCCGCAAGGCGAAGATCGACGAGGACGTCGAGTACTACGGCTTCGTTCGCGCCATGCGCGCGATCGAGCGGGCCGACGTGGCGCTGCTCATGATCGACGGCACGATCGGCCTCACCGACCAGGACCAGCGCGTCGCGGGCTTCGCGGCCGAGCGCGGCTGCGCGATGGTCGTCGTGCTCAACAAGTGGGACGCCGTTTCGGGGGGGCAGGCAAAGGCGAAGATCCGCGAGCGCGTCGCCGACCGCCTCATGTTCGTCGGATACGCCCCGGTCGTGGCCGTCTCGGCGCTGACCGGCAAGAACGTCTCCAGCATCTGGGAGGCCGTCGACACGGTCTACGAGAGCTACTCCTCGCAGATCGCGACGAACAAGCTCAACGCCTGGCTCGGCGACGTCCGCGAGACGGGCCACACCGTCACCGAGGGGCACAAGACCCTCCGCCTCAAGTACATGACGCAGACGTCCACGCGCCCGCCGCGCTTCACGGTCTTTGCGAACCATCCCGAAATCGTCACCGACAACTTCGAGCGTTTCCTCGAGAACCGCCTGCGCGCCCAGTTCGACCTTACGGGAACGCCCGTCTCGTTCAAGTTCAAGAAGAAGGTCTAGCCGATGACGATGCTTCTGTGGCTGATCGGGCTGTTCGTCGCGTGCTTTCTGCTCGGGTCGATCCCGTGGGGGGTCGTGATCTCGCGCCTGTTTTTCCACAAGGACATTCGCGACGAGGGGTCGGGCAACATCGGCACGACCAACGCCATGCGCACGCTCGGCAAGAAGGGCGGCGCGGCGGTGTTCGCGCTCGACTTCGCGAAAGGGCTCGCTTCGGGCGCGCTCGCCGTTGTCGTGGCAGCGCACCTCGCGGCGACCGATCCGTACGGGGCCGAGAGCCTTGCCGCCGCGCTCCAGGTGCCGGTGCCTGACGATGCGGACTGGGAGGCCGCGATGGCGGCCGCCGGCGAGGACGCCGTCCGCACGACGTGCCTCGGCGCGGCGATCCTCGGCTGCGCGTGGGGCCACATCTTTAGCCCGTGGCTCGGCTTCAAGGGCGGCAAGGGCATCGCGGTGGCCGTCGGGGCGCTGTTCTTCGTGTTCGGGCCGGCATGGACGCTTGCGGAGATCGCGGTGTTCGCGGTGCTCGTCGTCGCGACGCGCTACGTGTCGGTCGGCTCGCTTGCGGCGGCGGTGCTGTGTCCGCTCATCGCGGCGTACCTGTTTTTCGCCGAGGGGTGGAACCCCGTCGCGTTCGCCTGCTGCACGGTGATCGCGCTGACGGTGATCTGGGCGCATCGCGGCAACATCGCGCGGCTGCGGGCAGGTGGGGAGCGCCGCATCGGCGACAAGAAGAAGGCGCAGGCGTAAGGCGCCGCGCGGCGCGGAACGGGAGGTCGGCATGAAGGTCGCGGTCATCGGGGCGGGGTCGTGGGGCACGGCGCTCGCGCATCTGCTCGCCGGAAACGGCTTCGAGGCGATGCTGTGGGCGCGCGACGTGCGCGTCGTCGACGGCGTCAACGGCGCGCACCGCAACCCGCGCTATCTGGCGGACTCTGCGCTCGACGAGAAGGTGTCGGCGACGCTGTCGTATGCCGAGGCGGTCGAGGGCGCCGCAGCCGTCGTCGTGGCGACCCCGTCCGCCGCGCTGCGCGAGGCGGCTCGGCATCTGTCCGGGATCCTCGGCGAGGACGTCCCCGCCGTCGTGTGCTCGAAGGGCGTCGAGGAGGGCACGGGGCTGCTGCCGATCGAGGTGCTCGCGTCCGAGCTTGGCGGAGAGGGCCGCTTCGCCGTCTTGTCCGGCCCCAACCACGCCGAGGAGGTCATCCGGGGCATTCCCGCCGCAACGGTGGTCGCGTCGCCGCATTCGGAGACTGCCGGGCTGTTCCGGGACGCGTTCGCGTCGGAGACGTTTCGCGTGTACGTGTCCGACGACCCGTGCGGGGTGGAGCTGTGCGGGGCGTTCAAGAACGTCATCGCCATCGCCGTCGGCGTGTCTTACGGGCTCGGTTACGGCGACAACACGGCTGCGATGCTCATGACGCGCGGCCAGGCCGAGATGAGCCGCCTCGTGGCGGCCTGCGGGGGCAAGCCGCTCACGTGCATGGGGCTTGCGGGCACGGGCGACCTCATCGCGACGTGCATGTCGCGGCACTCCCGCAACCGCCGTCTCGGCGAGATGGTCGCCGCAGGGCGCACGCTCGACGACTTCGCGGCCGAGACGCACATGGTGGCCGAGGGCGCCTACGCGTGCCGCACGCTCGGGACGCTCGCCGACCGCTGCGGCGTCGAGCTGCCGATCACCGACACGGTGCGCGACGTCGTGTGGGAGGGCGCCGACCCGTCCGCAGCCGCCGGCACGCTCATGAGCCGACCCCTCAAAAGCGAGGGATACGGGCTGTAGCGCCTGCTTCTGCCGCACCCCGCACACCG
>CAZBEP010000101.1:4735-6575 GCA_964490925.1 uncultured Eggerthellaceae bacterium
TACTGGCGGGCGACCGAAGGGCAGACCGTTTTCGAGGGGGGTGCGCCGTGGAGCATCAATGCAAGGTCACGGTTCTCGACAAGAAATGCTACGCCGACCTGCAGCGGGAATACCTCGCCGACCCGGAGAGCGGCCCGTGTCCGTGCTTCGAGGTGGGGCAGACCTACCTGTTCGAGCGAAAGCCCGACAAAGACGACTTCTACCACTTCGGGCGCGACCTCGACCCGCAGTTTCCCTGCGCGGAGGCGTGGGACGCCGTGTCGCGCTACATCTACACGGCTCTTGCCGGCGGCGCCATCATGAAGAGCTGGACGAACGACGAGCGCGTCATGATCGCGTGCTGCAACGACGGCACGCGCCCGGTGGTATTCAAGATCGAGCGCATCGACCTCCCCGAAACCGATGAGGAGCGCGCCTGGCTCTCCGCGCGCGACTTCTCCCACGGGAAGGGCGACGCCTACACGGGGTAGCGTGCGGCTCGGGTTCTCCATGAGCGCACGCGGACGCGCGGACGATGCGGGGCGCGTCTCGAGCGGAGCGCGCTTCGGGCAGGGAGCGCCTCGAGCGGGGCGCGGGCGAAAGGACTCAGACGATGGACGGCATGCGGAAGCGGGCGCTCTGCGCGTATCTGGTCGAGCGGCTCGTGCGCGAGCGCGCGGAGCGCGGCGTTCCGGCCGGCGGGCAGGTGGCCGCCCTCGCCGAGCGGGCGCTTGCGCCGGGCGCGTCGGCCGAGGACGGCTGGCTCGCGTTCCGCGCGCTCGTCAACGTGCGCGAGCCGTGGCCGGCCGACGAGTCCTTCCTCGAAGCGCAGGACGAGCTTTTGTCCGGCCTCATCGCCGAGGCGGGCGTTACGCGCGCAGAGGACGTCCCGCCCGCGCCGGCCGATGCGCGGCTGCGCCTGTGGCGCGGCGACATCACGGCGCTTTCCGCCGATGCGGTCGTCAACGCCGCAAACTCCGGCATGACCGGCTGCTGGGCGCCGCTGCACTACTGCATCGACAACGCCGTCCACACCTTCGCCGGCGTCCAACTGCGACTCGAATGCGCCCGCCTCATGGAGGCGCAGGGGCGCCCGGAGCCGACGGCGCATGCGAAGGTCACGGGCGCCTACAACCTGCCCGCGCGCCGCGTGATCCACACGGTCGGCCCTATCGCCGCCGGCCGGCCGACCGACGAGCAGCGCGCCGAGCTGGCTCGCTGCTACGAGGCGTGCCTTGACGCCGCGGCGGCAGAAGGGCTGTCGTCGGTCGCGTTCTGCTGCATCTCGACGGGCGTGTTCGGGTTCCCGCAGGAAGAGGCGGCGCGCATCGCCGTCCGAACCGTGCGCGCATGGCTCGACGCGCACGCAGACGCGGGGGTCGGCGTGCTCTTCGACGTGTTCCTCGAGGAGGACGAGCGCATCTACCGCCGGCTGCTTGGCGGCCGGCTGCTCGATGCGTGAGGGCGCCGCCCGCCGCCTGACCGAAGGGCGCGCCGCCGCGCGCTTCCGCATCCAAGGGGGCGCCTCTCGGGCGCGCCGCCCCGTGCCTCTCGGGCGCGCCGCCGCATCCTCGCGCTGCTCCGTTGCGATTTGCGACCGCAGCCCTCTCGGGCGCGAAGGGCCTCGAAGGGTCTGCGCGCCGGTTGAGGCTGCGCGTCAGTTGAAGTTGAAGGCCCTCTGCGCGATGCGGTAGCCGGCAATCCCCGCTGCGCGGCCTATCCGCGTCGGGATGTTCGTGCCGACGACGAGCGGGTGGCGCTGCACTTGGCGGAAGAGGTCGGGGCTGTGGAAGTGCAGGTAGTCCCACATGTCGCGGAGCTTCTGGTCGTCTGCGGGGGTGTTGCGCCAGCGCAGGAAGAT
>CAZBEP010000102.1:0-3276 GCA_964490925.1 uncultured Eggerthellaceae bacterium
CGGCAGCGTCAACGAGCGCAACATCGCCGTCGTCAAGGAGATCTACGACCAGATGCTCGAGCCGAAGGTCGTCGTCGCGTGCGGCATCTGCGCGTGCTCCGGCGGCATCTTCCACGACTGCTACAACGTGATCGGCGGAGTGGACCAGGCCATCCCCGTAGACGTGTACGCGCCGGGCTGCGCAGTACGCCCCGAGGCGCTCATCGACGCGGTCGTTCAGGCCGTCGGGATCCTCGACGAGAAGGCGAAGGCACTCGAAGCGAAGAAAGGGGCGTGACGGCATGGCGTTTACGCAGTCGTTCGAGCCGCTCGAGATCGACGGCATCGCGCAGCTTGCCGAAGCGCGCAAGCGCGACGGCTGGCGCTTCGTGCAGATCCTCTGCATCAACACCGAGGACGGCATCGACATGCTCTACTCGTTCGAGAAGGACGGAGCGCTCGTCAACTCCAAGGTCAAAGGGGTCACCCCCGACGACGCCATCCCCTCGATCACCGACCGGTTCCTCGAGGCGTTCGTGTTCGAGAACGAGTCGCACGACCTGTTCGGCGTAAACATCGAAAACATCGCGATCGACTTCGCCGGACGTTTCTACGACCTCGCCGAAAGCACCCCGATGACCATCGTCTCGCCCGCCCAGAAGGCGGCGCGCGAAAAGGCCGCCAAGGTAGCCGCCGCCAAGGCCGCGAAAGCCGCCAAGGCCGCGGAGGAGCAGAAGGCCGCCCGCGCGTCGGAAGGCCCCTCCGACGCGCCCGACGCGCAGACCGGCCAAGAGGAAAAGCCCGAGGGCGCGGAACCGGAGGAGGCGGCAGAGGCTCGCGATGCCGCAGATGCGAAGGCCGCAGACGCCGCGGCCGCAGGGGAGGGGGAGTAACGTGGGAAAGGCGACCGTCATCCCGTTCGGCCCGCAGCACCCGGTACTGCCCGAGCCGCTGCACCTCGACCTCGTCGTCGAGGACGAGAAGGTCGTCGAGGCGATCCCGCAGATCGGCTTCGTGCATCGCGGCCTGGAAAAGCTCGTCGAGACGCGGGACTACAACCAGTTCGTCTACGTCGCGGAGCGCATCTGCGGCATCTGCGCCTTCGGGCACTCGATGGGCTACGCCGAGACGATCGAGCGCCTCTTAGGCGTCGAGATCCCCGAGCGCGCCGAATACCTGCGCGTCATCTGGCACGAGCTTTCGCGCGTCCACAGCCACATCCTCTGGCTCGGCCTCGCGGCCGACGCCTTCGGGTTCGAGAGCCTGTTCATGCACTGCTGGCGGCTGCGCGAGCGCGTGCTCGACGTATTCGAGAAGACGACGGGCGGGCGCGTCATCTTTTCGGTCGTCAAGGTCGGCGGCGTCGTGCGCGACATCGAGGCGCCTATGCTCGCCGAGATCAAGCGCGTGCTCGAGGGCATCAAGGACGACTACGGCAAGATCGTCAAGACGCTGCTCAAGGACCCCTCCATCAAAAACCGCACGGTCGGCATCGGGCACCTCAGCCATGAGCAGGCGCTCGACCTATCGATCGTGGGGCCTTTCGCGCGGGCCTCGAACGTCAACAACGACGTCCGGCGCTTCGGCAACGGCGCCTACGGGAAGCTCTCCGACTTCCAGCCGATCATGAGCGACGAGGGAGACTGCTTCGCGCGCGTCAAGGTCCGCGCGCTCGAGGTGATCCAGTCGATCGACATCATCGACGAGATGATCGCGACCATCCCCGACGGCGAGGTGTCCGTCGACGTGAAGGGGTCTCCTGCGGCCGGAGCCGAGACGTCCAACGTGCTCGAACAGCCGCGCGGGGAGTGCTTCTACTACGCCTGCGGCAACGGTACGAAGTACCTCGAGCGCATGCGCATGCGCACGCCCACGAGCCAGAACCTCGCGGGCATGACGGTGGCGCTCGCAGGCTGCGACCTCGCCGACGTCAACATGATCGTGCTCACGATCGACCCCTGCATCAGCTGCACGGAAAGGTAGGAGCACATGGGTTCGTTCAAACTCGGCGGGATGACGTTCGGCTCGCTGTTCAAAAAGCCCGAGACCGTCCTGTACCCCGTGCAGAAGAAAGAGCCTCCCGTGGGGCTTAAAGGGCATATCGTCAACGACGTATCGCTGTGCATTCTCTGCGGCATGTGCGCGCGCACTTGCCCGACGGGTGCCGAGACGGTCGACAAGCAGGCTTCGACCTGGGCCATCGACCGCTTTCGCTGCGTGCAGTGCGCCTCATGCATCCGCGCTTGCCCGAAAAACTGCCTCAGCATGGATCCGTCCTACGCGCCGGTTGCGACGAGCAAGCGCGTTGACGTGTTCGAGGTGCCTAAGAAGGAGAAGAAGGCGAAGGCGGCCGCCAAGGCGTAAGGCGGCCGCCGCCCGTCGCGGGGCGGAGATTCGCGAAGGTTCGGTGACGGTGCGCGGCGCCTGATCGACCCGTGCTACAATGCTTTTTCGGCTTCGGCCGCCCGCACGGCGCGGGCGCAGGAAATGGCGAAGGAGGCACGGGGCGTCGTGAGCCGCACAGGCAAAGAGCGGGTAAGCGACAAGATCTTCACGATGCCCAATCTCGTCTCCGTCGCGCGGTTGTGCCTCGTCCCCGTTTTCGCCCTGCTGCTCGCCTGCGGATTCGACGTCCTCGCCATGATCGCGTTCGTCGTCGCGGCAGGCACCGACTGGGTCGACGGGCAGATCGCGCGCCGCACGAACTCCGTGAGCCGGGTCGGGCAGTTGCTTGACCCGGCAGTCGATCGCATTCTCATGATCGCGGGGGTGCTCGGCGTGTTTTTGGTCGGCCGCGTCCCGCTGTGGATGATCGTGTTCGTGGTCACCCGCGATCTTCTGCTCCTCGTGGGAAGCGCGGTGCTGCTCAAGCGCTACCGCATCCGCGTTCCCGTGATATACCCCGGCAAGGTGGCGACAACGCTTCTGTTCGTCGGTTTCGCCGGCATGCTCCTCAACGTGCCGCAGCTGCCGGGCCTCGGCATCGTCGAGGCGCCCTGGCTGCCCGGGCTCAACGCAGACCCGTGTTCGTGGGGCATCTGGTTCCTGTACGCCGGCCTCATCCTGACCTGCTTCACCACCGTCTACTACTGCCTCGCCGCCTGGCTCCGCCTTCGCGCTGCCAGGCGGGAGCAGGCAGGCCGGGAGGCGTAGCATCCGTGGCGGACGATCGTACCGGGAGACGGCGGCCAACGCCGCGCCGCCGCAACGCGCGCGCCGAGCGAACCCGCCGCGTCCGAGCCGGCGCCGCTCCGGCCGGCCGGCCGACGGGCACCGCCCGGAGCCTCCCGCGCGGCG
>CAZBEP010000102.1:3376-6568 GCA_964490925.1 uncultured Eggerthellaceae bacterium
CGCGAGCCCGAGGCGCCCGCGACCCGAGGCCCCTCCGCACGGGATCCGCCCTCGCCGGCATCGGGGGCGCGTTGCTGCGCTTGGCGACCGGATCGCTGCCGCGCGCGATCGCCGTCCTCGCCGTCCTCGCCGTCCTCGTCGCCGCCGCGGTCGACGCCGTGACTACGTCGGGCCGCGCGTACGCGGGCGTCACCGTGGGGGACATCGACGTGTCGGGCATGACGGAGTCCGAGATCGCGACGGCGATCGAGCAGACCTATGCGGAGCGCCTTGCCGAGGCGTCCGCAACCATCTACGCAAGCGAAGAGGCTCGCCTCGCCGGCGACGGCGACGACTCCTCGGAAATCGCCGAAGAGCAGTCCGTCGAGGAGGCGCTCGCCGACACGACCTCGTGGTCCGTCACGGCGGCGGGTCTGGAGGCGTCTCTTCCCAGCAGCGAGCTTGCCGCGCAGGCCCTTGCGGTTGGCCGGACGGAGGGGGGCCTGATCGCCCGCCTTCAGGCCGCGCTGTACGGGTGGGACGTCGAACTGTACGCCGAGTACGGCACCGATGCGCTCGAGAGCCTCGCGAACGAGATCGACCTCGTCATCGGCGAGCCGCGCGTCGACTACGGGGTCTCCGTCGAAGATGGCCTCGCCACGGTGACCGAAGGCCACGACGGGTACATGGTCGACCGCGACGACCTCGCGCGCAGCCTCGACGAGGTCTTTTTCGCCGAAGCGTCGACGGACCGCTCGTTTGTCGCCACCGTCGAATACGCCGCGCTGCGCATCGACGAGGCGGCCGCCGAGGCGACGTGCAGCCTCATCGACGAGGCTTTGGCGGACGGCGCGACGTTCACCTATCGGGGGGTCTCGTGGACCGCCGACGCCGCCGATATCGGCGCATGGGTGACGACGTCGATCGTCGCCTCCGAGGAGCAGGAAGGCGAGGAGGAATCCGGCGACGGCGCCTGGGTTCTCGCGGTTTCCCTCGACGAACAGCTCGCCATGTCCTACATCGTGGAGAGCGCGAAGGCGTACGCCGACGAAGACCCCCTCGTCATCTCGTTCGCAGGAAGCGGAGACGACGTTTCGGTCGTCATCGAGTCGGAAGGCACGATCCCCCAAGCCTCCGAGGCGGTCGCGCAGTTGGAGGCCCTTCTGTTCGGAGACGAGGAGGCAGGCGTCTCCGCCGCCGTCTCCGACGGCGCGCCCGTCGAAGTCGCGGTAGGGGAGGCCGACGCCCCCGACTCCATGTCCTTCGACGAGGCCGTCAGCCTCGGGGTGATCACGGCCTTCGCCTCGTTCACGACGGAATACACTACGGGATCCGGCACCGAGGCTCGCAACCACAACATCCAGCTCGCCGCCGACCTGCTCGACGGATCCGTTGCGAAAGCCGGCGGGGGCGTCTGGTCGTTCAACGAAACCGCCGGGGAGTGCAACGAGGAGAAGGGCTTTCAGGCCGCAGGAGCCATCATATCCGGCGAGTACACCGACGCGATCGGGGGCGGCATCTGCCAGGTCGCCACGACGGTGTTCAACGCCGTGTACGAATCGGGGCTCGCCATCACGCTGCGCTACAACCACACGCTCTACATCTCGAGCTACCCGGCCGGCCGAGATGCCGCAGTTAGCTGGCCTGACCTCGATCTCCAGTGGCGCAACGACGAGGAGTCCGACGTGATGCTTAGGATGTCTTACACCGACGGCACCGTGACGGCCACCCTCTACGGCATCGATCCCGAGTACCAAGTTTATTCCGACGTGGGACAATGGCAGCAAGGCGAGGAGTACGACACCGTGTATCGCGAGGACTCGTCCCTGTCGGCAGGAACGAGCTACGTCGAGACCGCCGGAACCGATGGAAGCAGCATCACCGTCGTGCGGACGGTGTACGATAGTTCCATGAACCTCGTGCGCGAGGACGTGTTCTCCTCGACGTACGATCCGAAGGACGAAGTCATTGTCTACGGGCCGGGATATACGCCCGCAAGCGGCGCTTCGGGCAGCAGCGGGGTCGGCTGATCCGCGCCTGCACGACGCACAGCGAGAAGAACCGAGAAGGAAGGCGGAGGATCTGTGTACTACCAACCGGAAATCGAGACCATGGCGCGCGACGAGCTCTCGGCGCTCCAGCTCGAACGCATGCAGCAGTCGGTGAGGCATGCGGCGGGCAGCATCCCGTTTTATCGGAAAAGCTTCGCCGAGGCGGGGGTTTCTCCCGACGACCTTTCGAGCTTCGAGGAACTGACGAAGTTCCCCTTCGTGACGAAACAGGACATGCGCGACGCGTACCCGTTCGGCCTGTTCGCCCTTCCCCCCAAAGACGTCAAGCGCATCCACGCATCCTCCGGCACCACCGGCCAGGCCACCGTCGTGGGGCACTCGGCGAGCGACCTCAAGAACTGGGGCGACTGCTTCGCGCGCGGCATATACATGGTCGGCGGCTCCGAGGAGTCCACGATCCAGGTCTCCTACGGCTACGGCCTGTTCACAGGGGGGCTCGGCGCGCACGCCGGCGGCGAGGCGGTGGGCTGCGCCGTCGTGCCGACAAGCTCTGGGAACACCAAGCGCCAGGTTCAGATCATGAGGGACTTCGGCGTCGACATCCTCGCCTGCACGCCTTCCTACGCGCTGCTCATCGCCGACACGGCGATCGAGATGGGCTACGATCCGGCCACCGAGTTCAAGATCTCCGGCGGCATCTTCGGCGCCGAGCCGGCCTCGGAAAACATGCGCAAGGAGATCGCCCGCAAGCTCGGCATCCAGTACTGCGACGTGTACGGGCTTTCCGAGATCATGGGGCCGGGCGTGGCGATGGAGTGCGGAGAGATGTCCGGCCTCCACGTCGCCGAGGATCATTTCTACGTCGAGATCATCGACCCCGAAACGCTCGAGCCGGTGCCCGACGGGGAATACGGCGAGCTCGTCATCACGACGCTCACGCGCGAGTGCTGCCCGCTCGTGCGCTACCGCACGCGCGACGTCACGCGCATCATCGAGGGCGCGTGCGCATGCGGGCGCACGCATCGGCGCATCGACAAGATCGTCGGGCGCACCGACGACATGATGATCATCCGAGGGGTCAACGTGTTCCCGTCGCAGATCGAACAGGTCATCACCCAGTTCCCCGAGATCGCGACGCAGTACCAGATCATCCTCACGAACAAAGGCCCGCTCGACGCCATCCAGCTCAACGTCGAGACCG
>CAZBEP010000103.1:0-6504 GCA_964490925.1 uncultured Eggerthellaceae bacterium
GGGCTCCGAAGGCGCCTGGCGTTCCGGGAGCGCCGGGGGCTCCGAAGGCGCCTGGGCAGTAAAAGCGGGGCGTCTCTGCTGAACGGCTCCCCTGAAACGGCGCGTCCCTTTCGTTTTTCTTGCTTTTGGGTGGTGGCAGCGTTACGATGCGGTTCGGCGCGTAGAGGAGGAGCTTGCCATGTGCTATCCCTGCACGCACTGTAATCGCTGTGGGCGAAACGTTGAGGTCGGCACATGTCCTATCTGTGGATATGTGAATGAGTTCGAAGCTGCGAAATGTGTGAAATGCGGCGCAGCGTTCCCTCCGCCTCCGGGGACGGCATCTTCGGGCAGGCAATCGGTTTCGACGGTGAAACGGAGTCGTTGAACGGCAGATTCGCTGCGGCGCGAGCATCGTGGCGGTGCCTGCGCCGTCTTGCGGATCACACGCGCGTGATGTCCGAGCGAACGAAGACCCCGCCGCGCATCTGCGGGGCGGGAAGTCAAGAAAGGACTTTACACACAACGGCCCGCCGGCGGGTTTCGACGGCGGGCCGTTGCGGGCTTTGACGAATGCGGCGCGAGACCGTCATCCTGGACTTGGCAAAACGTCACATGAATACGATCGTGATGTCCTTACGAGCAATCTCCTGTCCTTTGTCGAGATAGGCCTTGCCACCGCCGACCTGGGTTCCTTGTGCGTCATACGACATTGCGACCCCCATGTAGCTTTTCGTGTGCTCCTCTCCGTCCTTTGCCTTGTCGGCTGAAAGCACATACGTGTTCGCCTTCTCGTCGGCGAGGAACTGGCTTTCGAGATCGGCCTTCGCCTCGTCGAGGTCGATCACGGCATATTCCTCTATGAACGCCGCAAACTTTTCTTCTCCCTTTAGAGAAAGATTGACTTCCATGCGCACTCTCCTTTTCTTTGCAAGGTAAGCCCTTTCTGTCTGTGCCGCCTTCGTCTTCCGTGGACGGCGGAACCCGCTTGTCCCGGCATCGCCGAATCCTTGCTTTGACGCATCGCATCTGACGGATGCGGTCGGTGCCGGGAAAAAGCCGTGTTTACGAGGAAGCCGTATACAAGGCCCAGCGGGTTTTCCCGTCCATTTTCTTTACAAGCTCCTCGACCTCGTCGTAATACATGCACCATGCCTGACATGCTTGAACGCATGAAGGCATTTTCCCCTGCGCTACGCGTTCGGCGCACATGTCGCACGCTTTGGTGATCGTGGGATTGTAGACCCATTCGTATGGGGTGTCGGACTTGATGTCCGTCGTGTATTTGTACGGCCCGATCTCAGTAAGCTTGATGCCGAACTCGCTTCGGGCGAGGCCAAGCTCGTTGCGACAGGCGACTTCGCAAGAATGGCAGCCTGTGCAGAATTCGTAATTGACGAGAATGCCTTTCATGCCGTGCTCCTCCTAGTTGATCGTGGTCACAACGGGCTCTTCCACGGGTGTATAGGGCTTTCCGAGTTCATACTCGGCAAAATCGCCCCGTTCGGCGATGATGTCATGCGGCATCGTGTCGCCTTCCTTGCAGGGGTAGATCTTGCACAGCATGCTCTTGATCGCACTGCCGATGCCGCCCTGGCCAGTACGGAACGCTTCAGTCATATTGTTGAGATTCGAATCGTATGTACCGTAGAAATTCGGCTCTGCTCCGTCTTGCTCGGGGAACCACCAGCCGTGTTCGGCGTGGATTCTGCCGGGTTGCACCTCGATGGTTTCCTTTACTTTTTGCCTGAACTTTGCCCCGCGGCTGTTCTCGACCCAGATCCATTCGCCGTCATGCACGCCATACGTTTTGCAGTCTTCGGGGCTTACCATGACGATCGGCCACGGATGGAACTCGCGCGTCGTGGGCAGTTGGCGATGCTCGGAGTGGAAGAATTCGAAGGAGCGCCCGCCTCCGGACAAGACGATTGGGAATTCCTTGTACGTCTCAGGAGTCGATAGCGGACTCTCGGGCGGCTCGACGTGGTAGGGCAGCGGGTCGACTCCCCAGTGGTCGAAACCGAACGACCACAGCTCTATTCGGCCGGTTGGTGTGTTGAAGCCGAGCTGGCCGTCGGGGCGCAGCATGCCTTTTTCAAACTTGCGGTAGGTGGCAAGCCATTCCCAGTATGCGGTTCCGTTGCAGCTCTTGCCATAGCACTCCTCGGAATCATCGCTCGGGTTCTTGACCGTCTCCTCCCACGTGCGATGGTACTCGGTGCCGTTCGGGTTCAGCTGGTCGGTCAGGTACCACGTGCACCATTCTTTGTCGTCTTTCCACGGCCAGTGCTCGGGTTTGATGCGCTTGCCGAGATCGAGGCAGATCTGCTCATCGGACTTCGCTTCGTAATAGTCAGTCACTTTGACCATCGTGCGGACGGGGGTCCACCACGTGCGGCAGCTGTTGCGCTCGCAGCTCATGGCGACGGGGAGCACAATGTCTGCAAGCGCCTGCGCCGTCGGCGTCATGAACGGGTCTGCGACGACGATGAACGGGATGTTCATGAGAGCCTTTCGCGTGCGGGCAGGATCCATCGAGGCGCATGCGAGGGCGTTGGAGCTTTGGATCCAAAACATCTGGATGGCGTAAGGCTCGCCGGTCTCGCATGCGGCAAGGATGGCGTCGGAGTCGGCGCAGGACACGATATTCGACTCGTTGATGCCGGAACGGTCGGGAATGAGCTTTTTGGCGTAGGTGTCAGGATCGATGTACTCGTCTCCGAGGCCGTAACGCTTTTCGATAAGAAACGCGCAGCGCGTGAGTAGATTGCCGCCCGGGTTATCGATGTTGCCGGTGATGGCCATGAGGTCGACGACCGACTCCGTGACGCCGAGAGCCGCGATTTGCTGCTCAAAGGCGAGTCCCCACTGGCAGGCGCAGCTCGATGACGTCGCGATAAGGCGGGCGGCACCTCGTAGCAGTTCGGGATCGACCTCGCATATCTCGCTCGCCCATTCCGGTGTCTTGTCGGCGACGCGCTCGGCGAGCTGGTCGAATCCGAACGTCCAGCAATCGACGAAATCATGGTCGTACAGATCTTCGCTGATGACGACGTTGAGCATCGCCATCGCCACGACGGCGTCCGTGCCGGGGCGAACGGGAAGCCAGTATGCGGCGCGCGCCCCCCACCAGGTGAGGCGCGGGTCGACATCGATGATCTTGGATCCCATCTGCACGCATTGGACGAGCCAGTGACCCAAAAATCCGTCGGCGTTGGATTTAATCGGTTCGTTGCCCCAAACAAGGATGACGCCTGGGACTTCCCAGTTCGGATTGGCGTAGCGATCCCAGTGCTCCTGGGAGGCGTCGACGATGAACATGTCTCCCGTCTTGGCCGACGTGCCGATCATGCGGGGCAGGTAGCAGGCGAACCCGGTAAAGCCGAAGGTCGAAACGTTCGGGGTTTCCATGCAGGCCGACGCGAAGTAGGGCACCTGCCAGCCGATGTTGCGGCCCGTGCCGTGGACGACGACGATGGACTGGGAGCCATGCTCCTCCTTGATCTTGAGCACCTTCTCGGTGATCTCATCGTACGCTTCGTCCCACGAGATGCGCTTCCAGTTGTTCTCGCCGCGCTCGCCCGCGCGTTTGAGTGGATACTTGAGGCGGTCGGGATGGTTTACGGCATCGGGCATGGAAAGGCAGCGCATGCAAAGCTTGCCGTTTGCGACCGCGTTGAGCGGGTCTCCCTCGACCTTGACGAGCGTGTTGTCCTTCGTGTACAGGAGCACGCCGCATCCCATGTGGCAGCCCGGAGGCGACCAATGCGTCGTGCGCGTTACGGTGAACTCACCTTCTTTCCACTGCCATTCGCCGTCATGGTAAGCCGCGCGATCAAGCTTGTCCAACCACTCTTTGTAATCGGCCATGACTCTCCTTTCGTCTCTCTTCGCTTCTCGTCCTTAGCGTTTCGTCGCGATGTTTCGCAACCTGCGCCGATTCTAGGAATCGTGGCGGTTCCCGGTCATTCGTCGCGCGTTCCTATTTGAGCGCTTTGTGTGCTGGAGCTATCGGGAGAAACGCCTTATTCGTCTTGACGAGAGCCTGTGGTTTTCGGCTCATGCGCGCAGGTGCCGTCCCGCCGGTCGGACGCGACGCTCGGGAAGGGGAAGGGTCGTAGTTTCAAAGGGGGGATCTGGATCGGATGCTGACGAAACGACAGAACGTGTTCGGAGCGATACGCGACGGTTTGCCCGACCGCTGTGTGAACTATTACGAGGCATTCCGGACGCATCGACACGCACTGTCCGGCGAGGAGGCTCTACCCTGCGATGCCGGGTCCGTTGCTGCGGGATCGCAACCGCGAGCATGTCGAGACTGAATTTCTAGCTACATCACGCAGTGGATTGTCGAATGTCTGATCGCGCAACCTCCGCCAGAGCGCGCAAACCCGCCTTATACCTGAAAAAATATGGGTCTGCGACCGATGAGCGGTCGGCCGCAGGCTCTTCCTCGCTCGGACTCCTGTTCTTATTCTCACGTCAAGATATAAGCCATCCCGTATTATTTTCCTGATCGCCAGTACTCCTTCTGATTCTGTAATTATGCGGTTTGGTATGATCCGTAGAGCTGCAGAGCTTTTCGGCCAGCGTGGTGTCTCATACCGAAAGTACGGCACGCTCGCCTTGTAGGCGCAGCACTGGCTTTGCGGGGGCGCGCGTTTTGCAAAGCCGGGCGGAGCGCTTTGGCAGCCGGCGTTCGCTCAAAGAAGGTGGGGGGGTCTTTTGGCACGAACGACGATCGAATCTGCAACGAAGGCCGCAGCGAAAGACGAGCGCGACGAGGGTTCGTTTTCTATTGACGTCCGAGCGCTTGCATGTGTGGTCGGCGGCGCTGCCTGCTATGCATGGCTTTTTCTCATGCTTGGAGCGGTGCCGGTGCATGTCGAAGTGGGCGCCTCGGCGGCGCTGCCGGCGGGCTTTATCGGAAGCCTCAGCTTTCTGCTCGGCGTGGGCGCGGCGCTTTCGACGGCGTGGCTGTTCTCGGACTTCCTGGAGCGGCATCGGCTTGTCGAGTTCGGCGCGGCGCTCGTCTGCGTTCTGCTCGGAGGAGCCGGTCTCGTGCTGTCGTCCGAGACTCGCGAAGTCGTCTGGGCCGCCCTGGTCTTGTACGGGGCAGGGTTCGGCTTTCTCTATCCCCTGTACGGGGAACTGCTATCGCGCCTGTTCGCAGAAAAAGTGCGGCTGTGCGTGCACGGCATCGCCGCGCTCGCCGCGCTCGCGTGCGGGGCGGGGGGGGGTGCACTGTTTTTCGTTGCCGCGTCTGACGCGCTGCTGAGGTTGATGCTCGGCATGTCGGCTGTTGCGCTGTTCGCGTATGGGTTTGTCCTCTCGCTTCGCGGGCAGAAGCCCTTTCCTGTTGTTTTTCGTGCCGAATCCGATTCTCGCACGAAGATCGTGTGGAGATCCTACGTTGCCACCGCAACGGCCGGGCTTGTGGCGGGGTACGCGTTCGGCTGCCTGCTTGTCTATGCTCCGCAGCATTCGTGGGCGTACTGCACCATGGGACTCGCGATGGCCGCTGCGTGCGTCATCCTGCTTATTGACGACGTGAAGTTCCGGTGCTTCGATGAAACGCTTTCCATGCGCTTCTTTCTCCCGTTTGCGGCAGTTGTCGTCTTTCCCTTGCTCTTCGTTCCAGATGCCGGCAAGGTCGGGTTCGCGGTCGCCTTGCTCTGCGGCTCCCTCCTGCCGACGACGTGCTCCATTTCCGCAGTTTGCCGTCATATATCGATCTGCTCGCTCTCTGCGGTGCGGGCGTTCTCGTTCGGGCGGCTTATGAGCTTCCTCGGAGTTGCCGCCGGTCTCGTCTTGTCCTATGTCGGATTCGCGGCATCATCCAATTCGGCGGACGCCGCCGCTTCCATGTCGCAGATCGCTTCCGTCGTAGTGTTCATGCTCCTGGTGATCTTGTCCGCGTCGTTCGTCATGACCGAGGACAACTATCCGAGTGACCAGCGGATCCTCCTGAACGAGGAGGGAGGGGTGGATCTTGCGGGCGGCTCGCCTATCCGCAAGGTTGCTACGGATCGGCCGGATCAGGAGGGCGGTGTCGATGTGGCGTTTCCGGATCAGCACGTCGGGGCGTTCCGCATCAAGTGTGCCATCGTGTCCAAACGTTACGGGCTTTCCGCTCGGCAAAGCGAGGTGCTTGCCATGCTCGCGAAGGGGCGCAACGCAGAATACGTGACCGAGAAGCTCGTCATCTCGCCGCACACCGCGAAGGCGCACATCTACAACATATACCAGAAGACAGGAGTGCACTCTCGCCAGGAGCTCATGGATCTCGTCGAGGATATCGACATCGCCGATGCCGAGCAGGAGGAGGGGGTCGACTTCACCTCTTTGACGGCCGACGGCGGTCGCAGAGACTGAGGAATATCGCGGTAATACTTGGAACCTTATACTGGCGGAAATTGCCGCTCCCATCCGATGAAAGAACGATGCTCCCGTTCTATCGTTCTCTGCAGAGCCGCAAGCTCGAAGAGGAGGAAGATAGAGAGGAGACACCGTATGTTGTTCAAC
>CAZBEP010000104.1:0-1924 GCA_964490925.1 uncultured Eggerthellaceae bacterium
TGATGATCTCGTGCGTGTCGGGATCCACGATGTTGCGCAGCTGGAACATCGTCGCACCCTTCGGGCACAGACCACCCTCGTTGATGGGATGGTCAGGATCGCCCTCGACATTGATAAGCTCCCCGTCGCGCACCGAGCACAGCGATCCGCATCCGCCCGCGCAATAGCAGCAGATGTTCGTGTACTCTTCCGTGTTCACGAGCTTCCAGTCGTCAGACGCCTCAACTGCAAGCGCAGGCGAGGCGGCTGCGACTTCATAGGCCATCGTCGTCGCAAACGCAGCGCCGACGGCTTTGAAGAAGCCTCTGCGTGATAGCTGCATGACTCACGCTCCTTTCCCTCTCTCCTCTTTCCCCGAATCGAACGCGCGCAGCAGGGCGCTTGCGCTCGAGTCATGTTCACAAACATACCAGGTGCCGGAGGTTCGTAAAAGCGGAATCATTATTCTGTCCGCATTGCGCCCGGCCAGCGGCGAAAGCCAAGTCCGAGCGGCCGTTGAGGCGATGGCAGAACGTCCCCGTCCCCGTATGCGCCCGCCTGATGGCAGCGGGCGGCGCCGGGGCGCGGAGCGGACGGCCTCCTTCGCGGCGGCGCACGGGCGGCTCCCGCGCGCCGGCCGGCGGCGCTCCCCTACAGCGTGATCACCTTCGACGCCTCCTGCATGCGCCCCAAGATGTCGTACATGTTCGAAACCTCGCCGGCCTTGAGCTGGTCTTTCACGCCGTAGAAGTCGAGGCAGGTGCCGCACACGAGCACTTCGACCCCCATGTCCTCGAGCTTCTTCACGCTGTCGATGATCTGCTGCTCCTCGCCGGTGACGAGCTTCACGCCCGAGTTCATGAACAGCAGGCTCGCCGGGATGTCGTCGCTTTCGGACAGCGTGTACAGCGCCATCTTCACGAGGTTGTAGCCGAGCTCGCGGTCGCCTTCGCCCACGTGGTCTTTGCCCACGAACACCGCGTAGCCGCACGCGCCTCCGGCCGCATGGGCGCTGCCCGCCGCAAGCGCCTCTGACAGGTCGGGCTCTGCGGGCTGCGTGCCGTCTCCTTCGGAAAACGTCATGAGCCAGCCGCCCTCGATCACGTCGCAGGACACGGCAAGCCCGGTCCTCTTGCCGAGGCGCGTGAGGTTTTTCACGGCCGTCTCGTTGTCCACCTGCACCGCAAGGTCGCGGTTGCCGGCGTCGATCTCCTTCTTGGCCATGACGAGCGGCATGGGGCAGGGCTTTCCGAATCCGTCGAGAATCTTGGTCATTGGTCGTCCTTTCGTCGTTGCGATCCTGTTCCCGATCTGTATCCTAGCGCGCCTCGCCGTAGCGGCGCGCGATCTCTTCGACGGGCGCACCGTTCCGATACATGTTGCGTAGGCGAAGCATGAGGGCCATGGTGCGCAGGCGCGAGGCCGCCGTGTCGCCGTAGCGCCTCGACGACGTGGCGATGCGCCGGCGTGTCGCCCCCGGGCGCAGACCCATCCGGCGCAGGGCGAGCGACAGCTCGTAGTCCTCCATGAGCGGCAGCTCGGGAAAGCCGCCGACCTCGAGGAACAGCGCTCGCTCGATGAACAGCCCCTGGTCGCCGAATACGATGCGCCGCACGTAGCAGCGATAGTTAGAAAACGCCTGGCAGATGCGCAAAAGCGGGCTCGACGGCACGAAGCGCACCCCGAAGCAGCCGTATCGGTGGCGACGCAGGGCGCGGCGGATCTCGCCGAGCGGGTCGGGAGGCAGCACACTGTCGGCGTGAAGGAAGAACAGCACGTCCCCCGAGGTGGCCTCCGCACCGGCGTTGAGCTGGGCGCCGCGTCCGCGCGGGGCGTCGATCACGCGGAACTCGTCGCCGATGGCGGAGAGCGTGCCGTCGGTCGAGCCGCCGTCGACGATCACGATCTCGCACGCGTCGCGCAGCGGGCGCAGCTCGCCGAGCAG
>CAZBEP010000104.1:2024-3814 GCA_964490925.1 uncultured Eggerthellaceae bacterium
GGCGCGGAGGAGGGGCGGGGCGTCATGGCGCGACCTCCCTCAGGTAGCGCACGGTGCGCAGGCGCTCCAAGGAAGCGTCGGCCTTTGCGCGATCAAGGAGGGCCTGCGCGTCTTCCCAGCAGTCGATGTCGCCGATCATGCGCAGCAGCGCGTAGGAAGCCCCGTCGCGCCGCAGCGCCTCGACGGCCTGCGCGAGCACGTCGCCGTGGCCGTAGGCGGGCAGGCCGAACACGGACTGCGGCGGCTCGGAGGCGCCGACGAGGTAGAACCCGCCGTCGAAGGCCGGCCCGAGCACGACATCAACCTCGTCGAGCAGAGAAAGCGCCCGGCCGACGTCTGCGGGGGAAAGCTCTGGGGAGTCGGCGCCGACGATGAGGAAGCGCCCGTAGCCGGCTTCAAGCGCCTCGCGGGCGGCCTCGCACAGGCGCGCGCCAAGCCCCTCGCCGCGCTGGGGGAAGAAACGGGCGGGCGCGTCGAAGGCGGCGCGCACGGCGGACTCGCTGCCGGGCGGCGCGTAGGCGACGAACGCGTCGACGCGGTCGGCGACCGCGCGGCAGAGCGCCGCGGCGTCCGCAAGCATGGCGGCGTGCAGCACGGCGCACTGGCCGGGCGACAGCGCGGGCATCATGCGCGTCTTGGTGAAGCCGGGCTCGGGGACCCGCGTCATCACCACGAGCGCGGCAGACCTGTCGGCGGCGCGCTCGCCGTCCGACGCGGCCCGGCGCTCCGAGCGATGCCGCATTCCCCGAGCGTCGTCTCGCCTTCCGCATGTCATGCGCCCGCGTCGCCTCGCTTCCTCTTCGCGTCGTCGCCGCCCCACGACCGTCATGCCAGCTTCGCGAGCGCGCGGTTCGCAAGCGAGGAGCCGACGGCGGGCGGCTCGCTTACCCCAAGCAGCTCGGAGAGGACGTAGCGCACGCGCGGTGCGCCGTTGGCCGCGAAGCTGCCTGCGCATGAGGCGCAGTACACATACGGCGCGCCCTCCGCCGCGTCGCGCGCATGACCCACGCAGGCCCGCGCCATCGCGCGGGCGGCACCTGCGTCGCGCAGCCCCGCGTTTTCGCCAAGCCCGCAACAGGGCGCCTTCGACAGCACGGGCGGCTCGCCGTCGAAAAACGGCAGCACGTCGGCAAGCCAGGCGCCGTCGCGCCGGTCGGGACAGGGCGGAAACACCGCCCCGTCGGGCGGAAGGCGCCGCCCGAGGCCGAGTTCGCGCAGCTTGGCGTACACGTTCACCACCTGCGCATCCACGACGTCGCGCAGCGTCGCCGCGCAGGTCGGGCACGTCGCCACCACCTCGCGCACGCCCCGCGCCCGCAGGCGGCGCGCCACGCCCGCCGCTACGCGAGCCGCGCCCCCCGCCGACCCTTCCAGCAGAAGCGGCGCGCCGCAGCAGTCGTACGCGACGCCGATGCCTGCCGCCTCCCGCAGCACGCGCGCGGCCTCCCGCACCGTGCGCGGGTACAGCGACGCCACGTTGCAGCCCACGAACAGCACGCTTTCCGAACCTGCGCGGCGGTAGTTCTTGAAGGGGTAGCGCGCCTTCTCCGCCACGGCGAGAGCGCGAAGCGCCCGCTGCACGGCGCCCGCATCAGGCATCGCGCCCTCCCTTCGCCTCGCGTGCCTCAGCCGCCTCGCACGCCGCATCCTGACCGCCCGCCGCGTCCGCCGCGCTTGCCGTGCCCGCTTCGTCCGCTTCGTCCGCTGCGGCCGCCTCGCGTGCCGCGTCCGTCGCGCTTGCCGTGCCCACTGCGGCCGCTCCGCCCGAGCTCAGCAGGTCGTCCGAGCCG
>CAZBEP010000104.1:3914-6475 GCA_964490925.1 uncultured Eggerthellaceae bacterium
GCCCGCCTCCCGCGTCCCCGCGCAGCCCGAAACGCCGTGCGAGCGCGGCTCCCGCCGCCGCGACCGCGACCGCGAGCACCGCCGCCACGATCAGAAACGCGACGCGATTGCCCGCGTCGAGCGCACCCGCCGCCGCGAACGCATAGAGCGCCGTCCCCGGGACGATGAACGCGAACGTGCCGGGCGCGTAGACGGCAAGCGGCATGTCGGTGACGCCGTAGGCGAAGTTCTGCAGGTTGAACGGGAACACGGGCACGAGCCGCGTCACCGCGAGCGTGACGAGCTCGTTGCGGCGCGACCCCTCGAACAGCCACCGGCGCAGCAGGCGGTTGCGCATCGCACGCGGCCGGACGGCGTCGCGCAAAAAGAAGCGCCCCGCCAAAAACGCAAGCACCGCCCCCGCCGTCGCCGAAAGCGTGCAGTACAGCGTGCCCTCCACCGGGCCGAACAGCGCCGCCGCGACGACGGCGAACAGCGCGCCGGGCAGCGCAAGGGCTACGCAGCCGACTACGGTGAGCGCGCAGTACGCGGCAACCGCCGCAGGCCGGTCGACCTCGACAAGCCGCTCGATGGCCGCCTGCACCTCGCCGCTCGCCACGGCGTCGGTCGCGCCCGTCGCCGCCGCAACGACGGCGACCGCGACGGCGATCGCCGCGAACGCGAGGGGCTTCGCGAGCCGGCGCGCCCGCGTCAGGATGTCCTCCCCCCTTCGCCGGACGCCGCGCCGCTGCCAGCCTGCGCACCGCTGCCGGACGCCGCGCCGGCAGCGGACCCCGCCTGCGCCGCAGCGGCCTTCCGCTTCACGCGCTCAGCGTACACCTGACGCACGATCACCGTAAGCACAGCGAGCGCAAACAGGATGAGCAGCGCATACATGAGCATCTGCGCGCCTCCCGTGAGCATCCCGCCCACATACGAGTACACGATGGTCGCCGGAAGCTGCCCGATGCCCGTCGCGACGATAAACGCCCGGAACGACATCGAGGTCAGCCCCGCAAAGTAGCTCACGAAGTCGAACGACACGAACGGCAGCAGCCGCGCCACGAGCACGCTTTGGCTGCCGTGGCGCTCGAAGAACTCGTCGATGCGCGCGATGCCCGCCTTGCTCGTAAGTCGCTCGACCGCCTCGCGCCCGAGCGCCTTGGCGATCCAGAAGCACACCGCCGCCCCCGCCATGGCGCTCGTCCACGACAGAATGGCGCCCTGCCACCACCCGAACAGGTTGGCGTTCGCGATGGTGATGAGGAAGGCCGGCAGCGGCGCGGCGATCGACTGGAACACCATGAGCAGAAACGACACGGCCGCCGCGTACGGGCCGTATTCCGCCATGAACGCGCTCGCGGCGGAGAAGTCGCCCGTCGCGAACATGGTGAGCACTGATCCGACCGCGTCGCGCACGCCGGGAGACGCCGCATAGGCGATAGCCGCGATAAGCACCACGGCAACGATGACGCCTCGCTGTATCCAGACCGCCTTCGAGGATTTCTTGTTGGCAGCATCGCTTTTCACTGCGGTGCCCACCTCCGTCCTTACCGTGCGTCCGGACGACGCCTTGTCGGCACCGCGCCCAGACGTACGTGCCCCGCAGCGCTTGATGCGCCGCAGGGCGCGCCTTTAGGCCGGTGCCGACGAACGCGTTTCGCCCGGACGATAGTCGGTACTGAACCTAGTCGGTTACCGTATCGCCCGTCCAGCTGCTCATACCGCCTTCGAGGGTGTAGACGCTGTCCATGTCGGCACCGAGCGCGTTGAGGATGTCGGTGGCCGCCTGGGCGTAAGAGCGGCCGCTGTAGCACACGAGCACGAGCGTCTCGCCCTCGCCGGTGTCGGAGCCGGTCGCGTCCTGCAGCGCCGCAACCATGGTATCGATTCCGGCATCGTAGTCGCCTTCGGCGGCCGCCGACATGTCGGCGCTGATGGCTCCCTCGATATGGCCGTCTTCGTAATCGGCGACTGCGCGCGTGTCGATAATCAGGTAGTCGTCGCTCCCGAGAGAGCTTTCGACGTCGTCGGCGGTAAGGTACTGCATCTCTATCTCGGTTTCAGTGACCTCGACCCCTGCCGTGTTCGTGCTGTCCTCGGAAGACGCGTCCGTCGTCGAAGTCGAATCATCCGTCGTCGAGTCGTCTGTCGACGACGAGCAGCCGACGAGGGCGCCGCCGGCGAGGGCGAGCGCGAGTCCGAAGGTGCAGACGGTCTTGATGCCGGTGGAAGCAAAGCGCATGGTAGTTCCTCCTTGCAATTCTTGTAATTGTGGCCGCCAGATGCGCTGGGCGCAGAAGCGTGCCGAGAGCGCTGTACAAAAACAATGCAGAAAAACGCGCCGGAGCGCGCAGAGCGAGCGTCCACAGACGCCTCGCCTCATGTCGAGCCAGCTTCGCAGAAACGCCAGCCGACCAAGCCTCCCCGATCGACGCACCGGCTTGCCGCCAGGGCAGAAGCGCCACAGGAAGATTCGCTTTCGTGGGCGCGCCGCAGAAGCCCGCCTCATGCGGCAGTATACGCCTCTCGCGGCGGGAGGCAACAACAAGCCGGACGAGCGGCCTGTTCGCCGCATCGCG
>CAZBEP010000105.1:0-2000 GCA_964490925.1 uncultured Eggerthellaceae bacterium
CGGCGTTTCGTACCAGAATCCGATGAAGTCGTCTTTGAACGTGCGGTAGCCCTGGAGCGTGCATTCGTAGGCGTATTCGCGGATGAGAACTCCGTCGGCGTCGTATTCGCCGTACACGTTCGCCACGCCCGAATTGACGACGTAGTTTTCCGACGACGAAGCGTACGCCACGTTCGACACGATGCTCGAGTACGGCACTGCAAACGACATCACAAGCTCGTAGGTGCCCGCCTCTTCATCGACAAGATATCGGTAGACGTAGCTCGCCTCGCCAGAATACAGATCGGTCGAGACGTCCGTCCCGTCCAGGTCGGGATAGTAGTCGCTGCGCGTGCTGTTCGCCCAGTAGTTGTTGTCGTACATAAGCAGGTAGTACGTGCCCTCCTCGCTGCCCTCTCCGTCGAACTCGACGGTGTGCTGGCCGTACTGGAACTTGAAGTCGCCCACCTGCGCAAGGCTCAGATCCTCGTAGCCCGTGCCTTCCCAGTAGCTCTCGTCGCCGATGAAGTAGGTCAGCTCCGGATCGCCATGGACGTCGCTCACCTTTATGATCGTCGACGTCTCGCGCGACGACACGATGATCGCGTCGTCGGCCTCGTCGTAGTCGACCGTGTTGAGGTGGATCCAGTCCTGCTCTCCCACCTGCCAGAAGAACGCGTCGGTCGGGCCGATCACGTGCGTGTACCCGTCGACGAAGTCGCGCATGAGCTCGGTGAAGTCCAAAAGCTCGGTCACCTCGCCCGTCGCGAGGTCCACCTCGATCACCACGTCCTCCACAAACGTGGAGTCCTCGTGCTCGGCAAGCGCGATCACCGTGCCCTCGCGCGCGTAGTTGATGTCGTGGTGCAGCTCGTAGCCGTCGAGGTCGTAGGTCGCCACCACGCGGCCGAGCCCGTCGATGCGCGCGAGGGCGTAGGCCGACGAGCACACGACGATATCGTCGCCGTACTCGAGGATGCGGTCGAGCCCAAGCCCCTCGGTCACCATCTCGTAGCGCAGCACGCCCTCGTTGTCGAAGAAGTATGCGTAGCCCAAATACCCGTTCGTGCGCACCATCGCGAACAGCCCGTCGGACAGCTCCGCGTCGCTTTCCCCCTGCGTCACCTCAAGCCGCGTCGGGTAGCCGGATTGCGTCTCGGGCATCGTGACGGAAAACGTCATGGACTGGCGCACGTTGCCCCGCGAGCCGCGCACCGTGAGCGTGACGTAATTCGTCTCGCCCGGCACCAGCCCGACGATCTGGAACTCGTGCTCGCGCGACAGCTCCGGCTCGGTTTCCGACTGGGCGTCCTCGGTCATGTCGGCCTCGTCATCGGCATCGAGCGTTTCGTTTTTCGCCGCGACCGTGTAATCGGAGATTTCCGGGTCGTCCACGTGGATCGTGTAGGAGACCTGCGTCTCGAAATCCGTCGTGAAGTAAAGGTACAGCCCGTTGCTGCCCGTGCCGAACGGGTTCAAAACGGCAAGCGGGTTGTCGGCCGTCCACGTCGCGCTATCTTTCGCCTCGGAGATCGCGCTCGCGATGCGGTTCTGCACGTCCACGTCGTAGTAGGTGAAGCCCTCGTCCTCGTGCTCTTCGGGAACGAGCTGGATAATGCGCATGGAAGAGTCGACCGACGCCTCGTGCACGGCGATGCCGAGCTCGCCTCCGCTCACGATAAGCTCGCCTGCCTCGATCGACCAGTCGGAGCGAACCTCCCCCTCCTTTGCGGTGAAGGAGACTCCCACGGCAACCACGATGCCGTAGATCGCGATGCCGACGACGGCAACGACCGCGCACACCCGCGCGATGCGGAACCACAGCGGCCGCTTCCGCTTCGCGCCCTGCCCCGCCGGTGTGGAAGAATCCTGCATGTCGCCCGCCCCTTTCGCATCCCCCTTGCGCATTCCGTCCGACTACTGTACCGCATGTCACTTAATGATTCCTTAAGGAGACGGGCGCCGGCGAGAGAAACGACAGCGGAAGTCGCCGGCCGAACCTCCCGCAATGAGCGCTTGAT
>CAZBEP010000105.1:2100-6402 GCA_964490925.1 uncultured Eggerthellaceae bacterium
CGAGAGAAACGACAGCGGAAGTCGCCGGCCGAACCTCCCGCAATGAGCGCTTGATAGCTTGATGGCTTGATACCGATAGATCCGATATTTTGGTACGCACAGAGGCGATATTTTGATTACAATGAAGGCGATATTTTGGTAACATCAGAGGCGATATTTTGATCAGTATTGTCGTCGCAGGAGCCCTCTATGGAAATCGACGGACAGACCTACGTGCCACGCATCATCGACAAGGCAGTGGAACTCAACCTGAGAGCGTTCGGCGCCGTAGAGATAACAGGCACTCTGTGGTCGGGAAAAACCTGGACCGCTCGCGCGCACGGCAACAGTCTCGTGTCGTTTGACTCGGATTCTGTCCGCAACCTTGCCCAGATTGACATGAACCTCGTCTTGCAGGGGGAGGCGCCTCTGGTCATCGACGAATGGCAAGAAGCGCCTGCCGTCTGGGACGCGGTGCGCCACAAGGTTGACGAAGCCGCCGGCCGTCGCGGCCTTTACCTGCTCACAGGGTCCTCCCGTCCTGCAAAAGGCACAACGCGCCACACCGGCTCCGGCAGAATCGCGCAACTTGCCATGTGGCCTATGAGCCTCTATGAATCGGGGCACTCCTCGGGAACGGTGTCTTTGTCCGCGCTCTTTGAAGGAAGGTTCGAAGGAGGGCCGGTTTCGACCGATCTTCGTCAGATCGCCTCGTGCATTTATCGCGGCGGCTGGCCTGGGGCCTTGACCCTTGACGACGAAGCGGCAGGGCTTGTGCCCGGACAATACCTCAACGCGCTGCTCTCCAAAGACGACGACGCAGCTCCCGGGTCGCGTCCGGAGATGCGAGCCTTCCTTCAGTCCCTTGCGCGAAACATTGGGAGCGCGGCGACGTTGGAAACCATCGCACGCGACATGGGTTTGGATGCAGACGAGGCCCACAGCCAAACACGCACGCGAACGACCAGGTCATACTTGAACTACTTCCTTAACCGCTACGTCGTGTGCGACCTTCCCGGTTGGGATGCCCCCATCAAATCGCCGCGCCGTTTGCGCACGAAGCCAAAGCACGGTTTCGCCGACCCGTCGCTTGCGGCGACCCTCCTTGGAGTCGGGCCAGCCGCGCTCCTCGAGGACACGCAGGTGTTCGGGCGGCTTTTCGAAGAGCTGTGCCTTCGCGACCTGCGTGTTTACACTTCGGCGCTCAGGATGTCGCACCCCGACTCGCTGCGATACTATCGCGATTCCGACGGGCTTGAAGTCGATGCGATCATCGAGCTTCAGGACGGGCGCTGGGGCGCAATCGAGGTGAAACTCGGGGAGAACAAAGCCGACGATGCCGAGAGGAGCCTGCTCAGGCTGGCCAAAAAAGTGGCCGCCAACGCGGCGGCGCGCAACCCCGAGCCGAGCTTCATGCTGGTTCTCGTGGGAAAGACGGACTACATGTACCGCCTCCCCAGCGGCGTGATCGTGGCGCCCATCACCGAGCTCGGCGTGTGACATCGAAGGCATCGAAAGCATCGAAAGCGCACCGCCTCGGCGCTTCGCACGGTTCGGTAGGTTCGGCAGGTGGTAGGTTCTTGCTCGAACCGCCGGCATCGAACCGCCGACTCTTGCAACGGCGTCGCCGCGCGAGTATAGTGTGCCCGAGATCGCAGCACATCGAACCGCGCGCCGCACATACCCGCATCCCACACCCATCGATGCCCGGCTCGCCGCGCAAGCGAGAGCCGTCAGAACCGGAGGATCCGTGTCCGAACGCACCAACCCTGGCGCGAACCTGCGCGTGCGCGTCGCCGCCCCGTCTGACGCGGCGGAGCTGCTTTCCATCTATGCGCCCTACGTCGAAAAGACGGCGGTCACCTTCGAACTCGCCGTGCCGAGCCTCGCCGAGTTCGAGCACCGCATCGCCAAGACGCTCGAGCGCTACCCCTATCTCGTCGCCGAGACGGCGGGGGGCTGGCCCGACCGCGCGCCCGAGATCGTCGGATACGCCTACGCCGGGCCGTACAAGACGCGCGCCGCCTACGACTGGTCGGTCGAGACGAGCGTGTACGTGCGCGAGGACATGCGGCGCCGCGGCATCGGGCGCACGCTCTACCAGGCGCTCGAAGCCGCCCTTTCCGCCCAGGGCATCCTCAACATGAACGCCTGCATCGCCTATCTCGAGGAAGAGGACGAATACCTCACGCGCACGAGCACGCGCTTCCACAAAAGCCTCGGGTTCCGACTCGTCGGCGTGTTCCGCGCCTGCGGATACAAGTTCGACCGCTGGTACGACATCGCCTGGATGGAGAAGCACCTCGGCGACCACCGCTGCGCGCAGCCGCCCGCCCGTCCGTTCCTCGACGTGGCGGCCGGACTCTTCGACCCGGCTCCTACACAAACCCGAACAACATGCAAAGTGCTGGCAGGAGCGTCGACGTCGCCGCGATGAGCACGATCGTCGGAATCCAGCCGACCTTCATCATGTCTGACATCTTGTAGTACCCCGACGAATACGTGAGGATCGGCACGCAGTCGAGCGGCAGCATGTAGGAAAGCGAAGCCTGCCACGCAACAACCATCAGCATGCAGTACATGCTGATGCCGAAATCCCCCGCAAGCACGCCGAAGGGATAGGCGAGAATGCCCGCGACCGCCGTTCCGACGGGCACGACGTTATGGATGAAGGCCCCCACGGCCGACAGCGCGACGAGCACGATGAGCGGCGTCTGCATCGACTCGGGTATGACGTCGACGACCGCCGAGACAAGCCAGTCTCCCGCACCCGTTTCGACAACAAAGTTCGCCACGGAAAGAATGCTCATGATCATAAGGATGACGCCCCAGTTCATGCGCCCGATGAGCTCTTTGAACTCGAGGGTCGAGCACCCCGGAAGCGACAGCAGCACGACGGCAAGGATGGCTATCATGGCCGTGTTGAGAGCCGGAATCCACGAGCTCAGAATCCACAGCAGCATGGCGAAGGCGATGATGACGACGGTCATGATCTCAGGGGGCTTGATTTTGCCGAGTCCGGTGACCTCGGCCATCGTCGCGTCGATGGACTCCTGCGTGATCGGCTCGGATTTGAAGGTGCGCGTAAGCACGATCCAGGCGGTGAGCAGCATGATGATCCAGAACGGGATGCCGAGCATCGACCATTCGACGAAGGTCATGTTGACGTCGAACAGCGATTGGAAAAGCCCCACGGTCACGACGTTGCAGCCGTTGCCCGTCATGACGGCAAGGCCGCCGGCATACGACGCCCACGGGATCGCGATCATGAGGGCCTTTCCCATGTTCGACGTGAGCTTTTCTGCGCGGTTGAGCTCAAGCAGGCGCTTGCCGACCGAGATGAACACGCCGCATGCCGCAACGTCGGACATGAAAAACGAGAGGAACGACGTGGCGAACATGAAACCGAACAGCATCTTGTTCGTGTTCGTTCCCGACCATCTGAGCACGAGGGCGGCGATGCGCGAGGGTATCGTCGTCGCGTCGAGCGCGACCGTGAACGCAAAGGTTCCCATGAGGAAGAACACCGTCGAGCCGATGGCGTTGCCGTACGCGTCGTCAAAGGAGCAGACGCCCATGATGGGCATAAGGATGAGGATGAGCAGCGCCGTCGCAGGCAAAGGCACCGATTCGGTGATCCACATGACGATGCCCGCGAGCAGAATGCCGAGGACCATGCGGCCTTCATAGCTTAAGCCCGGAGTCTCGGGAGCGAGCGCCGTTATCGCGATGATGGCGGCGGAAACGCAGATGCACACGATACTGCGCGGCCGAAAGACGCACGCGAGTGCTTCTGTCATAACAGTTCCCTTTACAGATTTCCCCTTATATTCCCCTTATAAAACGGACCCCCTGCTTCGGATGCCGGGGGTCCGTTTCTCGCAGAAAGTGCGGTTTTGCGCTACGCTGCGCCGATCATGGAAGGTATCACGAGCAACCAGGCGCTCGTGATGATAAAGGTCACGATCGTCGTCGGCAATCCGCCCTTGAGCATCTCGCCGAATTTATAGTAGCCCGGAGCATACGACACGAGCAGCACCGAATCGAGCGGGATGAGGAACACGAGCGCGCACCACGTGGCGATCATGAAGATCGTTCCCGTGTAGTTGCCGCCGACCGCTCCGACCAGTCCGAGCACGGGCGCAGTGACGAGCGCGGCAAGACCGGGGCCCGAAGGGAAGAAGTTGTGGACGATGGCAAGAATGACCGCAACGATCAGGAACAGCACGATAAAGCTCATGCCGCCCGTCACGCCGAGCAGCACGTTGACGAGCCACTCGATCGAGCCTCCGGCCGACATCGCGGCAACGATGCCGTTGATGG
>CAZBEP010000106.1:0-2992 GCA_964490925.1 uncultured Eggerthellaceae bacterium
GACACCGCCCGATACAGCTCGAGCCGCATGCTCGAGGTCATGCGCAGCACCCAGTCGTGGCTTGCGAGCCGCTCGAAGTAGTGCAGGACGGGCTTGCCGATGCCGAAGATGCGCACGAGCAGCAGCGGCAGGTGGAGCGCGAGGATGGTCTCGGCCTCTGCAGATCCGCTGATGAGGTACCCCGACGTGAACATGAGCGCGGCGGCGAACGCGAACGACAGGACGCCGAGGAAAAGCGCCGCGACGAGCGCGCGGGCGTAGCGGGCGAGGTAGGGCGCCACCCACCGCCGCCAGGCGCTTCGGGGCGCGCCGCCGCTCAGGCCGCTCATCGCGCACCGCCCCCTTCCGGCGCCTCGCCGCGCGGAGGGGGCGCGGAGACGCCGAGGCAGGACAGGTCGACCTCGTCGGGCGCCCCGGCATCGACGACGCGCCCGCCGTCGAGCACGACGACGGCGTCCATGTCGGCGAGCCAGTGCAGGCGGTGCGTCGCGAACACGACGAGCCGTCCCTCCATGAGGGGGAGCATGCGCTCTTTGAGCTCGTACTCCGTTTCGATGTCGAGGTGCGCCGTGGGTTCGTCGAACACGATGACGCGCCGGTCGCGGTCCACGAGCGCCCGCGCGATGGCGACGCGCTGCGCCTCGCCGCCGGAAAGCGCTCGCCCCCCTTCTCCGATCACGGTATCGAGGCCGTCGGGCAGCGCCGCCACGACGTCCGCAAGCCCCGCCGCCTCGACGGCGCGCGCGACATCGGCCTCGTCCGCATCGGGGCGGTAGAAGCGGACGTTGTCCCGCAGCGACGCGTGGAACATATACGGGTTCTGCGGGATGAAGATCACCTGCGAAAGCCAGGCGCGCTCGCGCAGAGAGGAAAGCCCGCGCCCGTCTATCGCGATCATCCCCGAATCGGGATCCTCGAACCCGCCGATTACGCGCGCGAGGGTCGACTTGCCGGCGCCGGAAGGACCCACGATGCCGATGCGGGCAAAGCCGGTCGCGCGCAGCGATGCGCCGTCCAAGGCCGAAAAGCCGTCGATCCGCACGCCGACGCCGCGCAGCTCGAGCGTCGAGTCGGCGCCCCAGCGCGCGACGGGGGCGTCGCCCGTCGGCGCGGCGGGGGAGGAGAGCAACCCGTGCGCGGCCGCAAGGGCCGTGCGCCCGTCGAGGGTCGCGTGGTAGTCCGAGGCGAACTCGCGCACGGGGCGGAAGTACTCGGGCACGATCACGAGCACGAGCAGCGCGGGGAACAGCGCGAGGTCGCCGTCGACGAGTCGAAACCCCAGCATGATGGCCACGGCGGCGAGCGATCCCGTCGCGAACAGGTCGAGCACGGCCCCCGACAGCGTGGCCGTCCGCAGCGTATTCATGGTGAGCTCGCGGAAGCGCTCGCTCGCGGCGAAGATGCTGTCCCCCCGTGATCGCACGCGGCCGAACAGGCGCAGCGTGCGCGCGCCGCGCAGCGAGTCGACCACGTGGTTCGCAAGTTCGTCGAACTGCGCGAGCCTCTTTTCCGCCTCGGACTTAGCGGTCGCGCCCAAAAGCACCATGTACAGGACGATGAAGGGGAAGGCCACGAGCGCGATGACGCCGGTAACCCAGTCGTTCGGGAATACGAACGCGAGGATCTCGACGGGCACGATCACGATCGCGCACATGCGCGGCACGACGAGTCCGAGGTAGCTTTCCACCTGGTCGATGCCCTCGACGAGCGATGCGGTCACGGCGGCGGTCCCCGTCGCGCGCACGAAGCGCGGGCCCTCCTCGAAAACGCGGGCGAGCAGGCGTTGGCGCAGGTCTGCGGCGACGGCGCGGGCGTAGCGCGCGACGACGGCGTCGATGGCGACGAGGCAGGCGCGGCGGGCGAGCAGGAACGCGACGACGCCTCCGAGGAAGGGGAGCTGGTCGGCGACCGCGCCGCCGTGCCAGAGGTTCGACAGCGCCGTGGCGAGCGTCCAGGAAAAGCCGATGACCGCAAGGCCGGAGGCCGCAGTGAGCACGGCGACCTTTGCGAGCAGCGCGCGCATGCCCGGCAGCGCGAGCACGAGCCTGTCGATCACGGCGGCCCTTTCGTCCGTCTGTTCTCCCCGGAGGCGGCCGCCCCCGGCCCGCATGCTATGATAGCGCAAACGAGGCGTGATCGCGCGAATGTGTTATAACGGAGGTAGCAAATGACAGACGCAACGCCGATTCTCTACTACTGGGCTCCGTGTCCGACGTGCTCCATCGTGACGCATTTCGCCGCCGAGAACGGCATCGAACTCGACAAGCGCGACGTCGAGCAGCAAGGTCCCTACGACGAGCTGCTCGCGCTCGGGGGCGACGCGAACCAGATCCCCTACCTCTACGACGGCGAGACCCTCGTGCAGGGCAACGACGCCGTGATGGACTACCTGAAAGCGCACTGCCTGTAAGCATGCGCGTCGACATCTTCACCGACGGGTCGGCGCGCGGCAACCCCGGCCCGGGCGGCTACGGCGCGATCCTGCGCTGCGTCGATGCCTCGGGCGCCGTCCGCGAGCGAGAGCTGTCCCAAGGCTTCGACCTCACGACGAACAACCGCATGGAGCTGCTCGCCGCCATCGCCGCCCTCGAGGCGCTCAAGCGCCCGTGCGAGGTGACCCTGTATTCCGACTCGCAGTACCTCGTGAAGGCGTTCAACGACCGCTGGATCGACGGATGGCTGCGCCGCGGCTGGAAGAACGCGAAGAAGGAACCGGTCAAAAACGTCGATCTGTGGAAGCGCCTGCTCGCGGCGAAGGAACCCCACGACGTGACGTTCTCGTGGGTGCGCGGGCACGCCGGGCACCCCGAAAACGAGCGCTGCGACGAGCTTGCGACGGCGGCCGCCGATGGCGACGGGCGCATCGCCGACGCCGGGTTCTCGGGCGCCGATTGAGGCGTCGGGGAGGGGACGCGCGCCCGCAGCAAGCCCCGCCGACCACGGCACGCCCGGCGGCTCCCGCATCAGCGGCCTTCGCGTCTGCGGTCTCGCG
>CAZBEP010000106.1:3092-6394 GCA_964490925.1 uncultured Eggerthellaceae bacterium
GGGCAGCCGCTATGACCGGCGCCGCCGGGGCGGCAGGTCGGCGCAGAAGCCGCGCACGCCGAGCCGGCTCGCGCGGTCGGGGAACAGGTACGCGTACAGCGCGAGGAAGTAGCCGTCGGTCATCGACGCGAGGTAGTCCACGACGATCTGGTTCGGATCGTCGGCCAGGTACTCTTCGGCCGTGATCGTGCGCGAGGTCGCGACGAGCCTCGCTACGTGGTGGCGCAGCACCGGCGAATCCTCGTCGCCGGCGGCAAGGTCGCCGAGCAGCTCCTCGTACATGTCGCGGAACATTTCCTCGACCACGTTGCCCGCGTCGCTCGTCATGCCCTCGCGCTCGTAGATGAGCTCGTAGTTCTGCCGCTTCGCCCGCTTGATGTCGGCGAAAGCCTCTTCCGACATTTCGATGCGGTCGCGCCCGTAGCTTCTGTTCACGATGTCCGCGGTAAGGTTGTTGATGATCTGCGCGTTGTCGAGCCCGATGTAGGAGGACTCGAACGCCCCGAGCGATTCGAGCGCCCCCACCGCGAGTGCGTCTAAGCGGTCCTTGCCCAGGTAGGCGATCATGTCCGACACGCGCACGACGCAGCCTTCGAGCGTGGAGGGCCGCAGGCCCCCGATGAGCGACTCGTCCGCCGCGCACGCCTCCACAATGTCGTCGAACTGCGCGAACGTCTCCGTGCTGCCGGTCTCGAGGCGCTGGCAGGCGAACTCGCCGTTGTGGCAGAGCACCCCGTCGAGCGTCTGCAGCGATACGTTGCGGCGGTACAGCCGGTCGAGCACGCGCACCGACTGCACGTTGTGGTTGAAGAACCGCCCGGTGCGCTCGTGGTAGACGGCGGAGAGGAACCGCTCGCCGGCGTGCCCGAACGGCGTGTGCCCGACGTCGTGGCCGAGCGCGATCGCCTCGACGAGGTCGCCGTTGAGTCCCAGAAGCGACGCGATGGTGCGCGCCACGCGGCTCACGAGCTGTACGTGCAGGCCGCGCCGGCAGATCTCGTCGTTGTCCATGAGCGAGAACACCTGCGTCTTGTCCGCATAGCGGTTGTAGGCGGGGACGTTCAAGATCTTGTCGATGTCGCGCGCGAAAGCGGGTCGGGCGAGCGTGGCCTCGTCGTGCGGGTTCGGCTCGCGGCGGACGACCTTCTCGTCGGGAAAGGCGTGCGGGCTGCGCCGGCCGGCAGCGCGGTCGGCGCGGATGGCGGATTCGACCTCTGGATCGAGGGAAAGGTAGGGGATGCGGCCGGTGTCTGCCATGGGTTCCTTTCGGGTGCGGGGCGTCGCGCGCCGCGCGGGCGCGCCGGATTCCGCGGCGATTGTAGCATGCGCGCCTCGGCTCCGCAGGACCGTGCGGTCTCAGGGGGTATACTCTTACGTGGGGCCGGCTCCGGAATTGGAGCCGGCCGGCCGGACGGCGGCTGCGAGGGCAAGGGAAAGGCGGCGCGGATGCCCGGAGGGCGGATCGGCGACGAGGACGTGGCGAAGGTTCGCGAGGCGAACGACATCGTCGCGGTCATCGGCGAGCGGTCGCCCGTCAAGCAGCGCGGGCGCGACTTCTGGTGCTGCTGTCCGCTCCACAACGAAAAGACCCCCTCGCTCAAGATCGACCCGGAGCTGCAGCTGTGGCACTGCTTCGGCTGCGGGGAAGGCGGCGACGTGTTCGGCTTCGTCATGAGGGCCGACGATCTGAGCTTTCCCGAGGCGGTGCGTTGGCTCGCCGAGCGCGCCCACGTCGAGATCTCCGAGTCGTCGCGCGAGGCGGGCGCGGCCTCGGGCAAGCGGGCGCGGCTGCTCGCCGTCTGCGCCGAGACGCGCGACTTCTACCACACGCTGCTCATGCGGGGGAAGTCCTCCGAGGCTGCGGCGGCGCGCTCCTACCTTTCCGGGCGCGGGTTCGGCGGCGAGGTTCCAAAGACGTGGCGGCTCGGCTTTGCTCCCGGCCGCGGCGCGCTCGTGCGGCACTTGACAGGCAAGGGGTTTTCCGCCGAAGAGCTTGTCGCGGCGAACGTCGCGCTCGCAAAAGACGGCGGCAAGCTGCGCGACCGGTTCTTCAACCGCGTCATCTTCCCGATCAACGACGGCCAGGGCGACTGCATCGCGTTCGGGGGGCGGGTCGTCGGGCGGGGGGAGCCGAAGTACCTGAACTCGAACGAGACGCCGCTCTTCCGCAAGTCGCGCGTGCTCTACGGCCTCGACCAGGCGAAGAGCGCCCTCGTCGCGACGGGCACGGCCGTCGTCGTCGAGGGCTATACCGACGTCATCGCGCTCTCGTCGGCGGGCGTGGGCAACGTCGTCGCCACGCTCGGCACGGCGCTCACCCGGCAGCACGTGCGCGCGCTGTCGCGCTACGCGAAGCGCCGCATCGTGTACCTGTTTGACGGTGATGCCGCCGGCCAGCGCGCCGCCGACCGGGCGCTCGCGTTCATCGACTCCTCGATGACGCCGGAGGCCGGCAAAAGCCGCGTCGAGATCTGCGCGGTCACGCTTCCCGACGACCTCGACCCGGCCGAGTTCGTCGCCGCGCGCGGACCCGATGAAATGCGCGCCCTCATCGACGGCGCGCGCCCGCTCGTGCAGTACGGCATCGAGCGGCGGCTCGCCGCGCACGACCTCGCGAGCCCCGAGGGGCGTGCGCGCGCGTTCTCGGACGCGCTTTCCGTGCTCGCGCCGATCAAGGACTCGCTGCTCGCGCAGGACTACGCGGTGCAGATCGCCGGCCGCACGCGCGTTCGGGAGGACGACGCGCTCGCCGCCCTCGCGAAGCTCAAGCCGCCGCGCGCGGTGGGCGACGACGACGGCGCGTTCGCAGGCCCGGCGCGCGAGGACGCCCCCGCCGGGCAGCCCGCGCGGGGAGCGCTCTCGCCGACGGAGCGCAGCCGCCGCCGGTTCGAGCGCGAGCTGCTCTGCATCGCTGCGCAGCATCCCGAGACGGCGCTCGCGCACGCCGACGCCCTTGCTGCGGCGCAGTGGCGCGACCCCTCCCACCGGCTCATCGCGGAGGCGCTCCTCGAGGCGCTCGCCGCCGATCCCGCCGCGTCCCCTGCGCGCCTCATCGAGGCGGCGACGGCGCGCGTGGCGGCCGCAGCGGGAATCCTCACGAGCATGGCCGCAGACGGCGCGCGGTCGCCCGAGGAGGCCGCGGCGTTCCTCGCCGAGGAGATCGCCCTCGGCGACCTCGAGGACGCCGTGGCGGCGCTCAAGGCGCAGCTTGCCGACCCCTCGGTCGCGGGGACGCCGCTCGCCGACGAGCTGTTCTCCAACGTCGCCGGCATGCAGCGCGACCTTGCCCGCCGAAAGGCCGC
>CAZBEP010000107.1:0-6258 GCA_964490925.1 uncultured Eggerthellaceae bacterium
AGCCTGCGCCCCGAACCCGTGTCTGTCGGAAAGCCAGCGTTCGCAGGGGATATGACAGACAGCCCAGCGACCCCGGAAAGTCCGGAAGGCGCCCGCACGAGGCTGCGAGACTGCGAGCCCGGACGGCGAAGGCCATACCCCGCCCGCCGCACAGCCTTCACCGCGCCGAGCCGCAGCGCCGGACCGAGCCGCAGCGCCGAGCCGCGCCCCTGCGTCCTCAGCCCCATCGACCGCCGCGCCTCACTTGGGCTTCGACCCCAGGCATCGCGCCCCGGCGCGGAGACGGGCGGAATGGATTGGTCGGCGTTTCCCTAGTCCTTTTGCGGGGGAGATGCGAGCACGGCCTCGTTTCCGGACGCGAGCCCATCGCGGCCGCCACCGGCTTTCTTCAGAGTGAAGGGCATCGTGATGGCGTGAGCCGGGCAGGACTCGACGCAGGCGCGGCAGCGCGTGCAGTCGGCAAGGCCGCGCTCCCCTAGGGTCGGATGCCGCAGGTTGATGTCGGCATCGCAGACCTCGGCGCACTTGCTGCAGGCGACATGCCTCGACGTCTCGAGGCACTTCGAGTCGTCTATCGTCGGACGCCACGTGCGGTTGAAGCGCGCCACCAGGTTCATCAGGGCGGAAAGCGGGCAGAACCGCGAGCACCACTTGCGCAGAAACACGAGCTCGACGATGAGGACGAGCGGGATGAGCACGACGGAGACGGTGATGTCTCCCATGGCGAACAGGCGCCACACCACCAGAACCGCAGCAAACGAAAGCCCTATGGGGCAGACGACGCAAAACACCGGAAACCCGAAAATCGCCGTGGAAAGCAGCGCTCCCCCGAGTATGGCATGCCGCGAGTCGAGGCGCGCTCGAACGGAGCCGCACGAGGAGCAGTCGCGCTTGCAGCCCGCACCGGCGCCCTCACCGGCACCCGCACCTGCGCCCTCGCCCGCCCCTGAGCAGGCGAGCTCCCGTTCGGCCAAGGAGACGATCTCGTCGTGCCGCTCGCTTTGAAGCCGCACACGGGCGCGCGGCGACCGGAAGAAGGCGCGCAGGCGATCGAGCAGGGGAACGGGGCACACCCAGCCGCAGAACACGCGCCCCAAAAGCACCACGACGACCGCCGCGATGAGAAGCGCGACGACGGAGCGCGGAACAAGCGCCCGGGAGGCTATCATCGAGGTCAAGGCCCCCAGCGGGCAAAGCATCGAGATGGTCTCCCAGCCGAACCCCGAAAGCGTCCCGAACCCGATGGACGCGACAAGGCCCGCAGACAACACGACAAAGACCGCGAAGGCGACGACGGTGCGCTGTTTTCTCGTCCTCATGGCCTATCCCTCCTCGAGCGCGGCGATCGCCTCGACCACGATGGCGCGCTGCTGCGCCCCGAGCGCGATCGAGCCCGATTCAAGCGACACGCACACGCTTTCGCACGCACCGCATCCGTTGCAGACGTCGGGAAGCACCCGGGGGGTCGGGTGGAAGTCTCCCCCGTCGAGCACTATGGCCTCATACGGGCACGCGTCGTAGCAGAACCTGCAGCCGGTATCGCGAAACGCCAGGCACTCGCGTTCGTTGATGACCGCCCTCCCGATGATCACCGTTTCGGCACGAGCATCTTCATCGAGGGAGAGCGCCTTTGTGGGACACACCTCCACGCAGCGGGGAACGCCCCCGTTGTCCCGTGCGCAAAAATCGCAGTAATCCTCGTCGAAGCTCATGACGGGGGTGCGCATGTTCACGATGCCGCTTTCGGCATGGGCAGGGACGATCACGTTGCGCGGGCAGACCTCGTAACACAGCTCGCAGCGGATGCACGCGGCGATAAGCCGATCCTCGTCTTGGCCGCCAGGGGGTCTGCACACGGGGGTTTTCCCGACGTAGCGCAGGCCCCCGACCCCCAACAGCACGGCAACCCCCCCGATGCTGATGCACAGGGATCGGCGCGATATGCCCTTCGATGCCCCGCGCGGGCGAACCTCCTTAAGAGCGCCATCGTCATCAGACATAGGTACCACTCCTTAGTGCGATGCCAGGCTCAGCGCGAGCATCGCCCGAAAGGCGGCGGGGGCTTGTCCGCGCGCCCCCGCCGCCTCTCATACCTTCTAGTACAGGGCGAAAACGCTTAAGGCGACGACATAGAGGATGCAGCGCCAGGCAAACGATCCGACGACGGAGCACGCGAAGGCCCCGCCCGCCAAAGGCAGGCTTTTCTCGTCGTCTTTGCGCTTCCCGACGAGAAACGCCAGCGCGACAGGCACCGCCGTGCCCACCGCAACGGCAAGGCCCCAGAACGCCCCGGCCAAGGAGCCGGTCATGATCGAAGAGGTCACTGCGGCCGAATCAACCATGGCCGTGTCGGGATGCGACGGGTCGAAATAGTAGTCGATCTCGCCGTACTGGCCGAACGAGTTGATCAGCGCCGCGTACGCCACCACCACGACAAGGGAGGCCGCGCCGCTCGCCAAAGCGATCTTGGAGGCGAAGGAGCGCGCGTCTTCGTCTTTGCACACCGAAGCGATGACCATAGAGGCCAGGCTGCCCAAAAAGACGGCGTTGCACACGTAGTACACGATGAGCAGCGGGGTGTCCCATGCGGGGATGGCGATCATCAGATAGGAGTCGCCCGTCACCGCAGGCAGGGCAAGCCCCACGACGATCGCCAAGACGGCGCACCATTTCGGAGCGCGCCCGTCCTCGGAGCGCCGCATGAACAGAAAGAACAGCACAAGCATGAGGGCGAACGCGACGCACCCCCAAAGCTCGAGCGTGATCCCCGAGACCGAAAGGGCGTTTCCCGTCAGCAGCGCGCCGAACGCGTTGAAGATGCGCTCCCAGTGCTCAAGGTGGGTAAACACCGAGATGCCGCCGACCACCAGGGCAACCGCCGAAACGACGAGCGAGAGCTTTTGCATCTTCTCGCCTTTGCCCACAAGCATGAGCGCGCCTTGGACGGCCATGGTGCCGCCGCACAAGCACAGGAAGAAGGTGAAGAGGATGAGGGGCCATTCGAGTTCCATGATCTACTCCCTCCACTTCCTGGGCTCGCGCAACAGATACATGACCTTGGGGTTGGTGCCCGGATCTGCGAGATGGTGGATGTCGCTCGAGGTGTACTCCTCCACGTAGTCTTTCAGCTTGACCCGCGTCTGGACCATCTCCTCGTAGCCCACTGCGGTAGGGTCGCTCGGCGCGGCGGGCGCCTCGAAGTTGTCTACTCCGAGGTCGAGGTCGCCGAAGAAGCGCGCGCGGGCGCAGCACTGCATCACGCACTGGGGCAGCTCGCCTTGTGCGATCTTTTGCTCGCACATCGTGCACTTCTCGACGACGCGCTCCTCCTCGTTGAGGTAGCGCACCCCGTAGGGGCATGCCATCGCGCAGAAGCGGCAGCCGATGCATATGGACTTCTCGATCTGCACGGTTCCGTCGTCTGCGATGTGCGAGGCGCCTGTGGGGCACACGCGTACGCACTCGGGGTTGGCGCAGTGCTGGCACTGAACCGGCAAAAAGTACATCTCCACGTCGGGGAAATGCCCCGACCCGCCTTCGGTCGGATGCGGCCCTATGCGCAGCGTCTTGATCCAGAAGTTTCCGACGGGGACGCCGTTGATCGCCTTGCAGGCGACCGTGCACGCAAGGCAGCCCACACAGCGGTTCAGGTCGGTGATGATCGAGTAATTCGCCACGGGATCCTCCTTTCCTCCTATCGCGAAACGCTTGTGGGGTTCAGGCCCTGCGCCGTGGCGCTGGCAAACGTCAGCTCGATGGTGGCGTCGTTGATGCGCGGGTCGTTGGCGAGCCATTCTTTCAGGCGCTCGTCGCTCGCGTCGGTGATGGCCTCGACCACGGTGCCGTCAGACATCCTGACGGAGGGGACGATGGTGCCGTTGGGCGTGTTGTCCTCGGTCGCCTTGTACACGAGCATGGGGACGCCGCGCATCTGGGAGGCCCCGCCCACGGGGTCTTGGGCGTACTTGTCGAGGATGCAGTTGATGTTGACCTGGTCGAACCCGTGCGAGGCGGTGTCGAACTCGGGGTACCACCAACCGTGGTTGGCGTTCACCGTTCCGGTCGTGATGCCGTAGTACAGATCGATCACCTGGCGCACGGAGCCCCAGGGGCTTCGGATCCACACCCAGTCCCCCTGCTCGAGCCCCAAACGCGCCGCGTCTTCCGGGTTCATCTCCAGGCGCGGAGCCGGCCACAGCTCGCGGCACCACGGCAGCTGTCTGTGCTCGGAGTGGAAGTACACCGGCTGGCGCGACCCGGTCGTGCCCCAGAACACGTTGTCGGGGTTTTTGACCAGCTCTTCTTTGTAGCGCTCGAGCAGGTTGTCCTCGCCGCTTTCGGTGAGGTCGCACTCCGCGTGGCCGCCGAAGCTCACGTTGGCGTAGTCGTCGCTGTTGTTGGCGATCTCGTCCACGCGGGAGGCGTCGTACAGCTCGGGGTTGGAGATGCGGGAGTTCTTCGGCTCGAACCAGTGCGGGAACTTCTCGATGTCGGGGATCGCGTTGTCGTAGGCGGCGCGATCGGGCATGCACGAGTCGTAGAAGTTGGGAGCGTCGTCGCCGATGTAGCTTTCGCACACGGTGGACCAGATTTCGGTCTTGCCCGTGGGGGTGGAAAAGCCGGGCTTCTCGTCGAACAGCGGGCGAAGCTCGCGGTTTTTGCTGTGGCGGCGATATCCCATCTCGGCCCGGCGATAGGTGCCCCAGCGCTCGGGGTAGTAGGTGCGCGCGTCGAACCAGCCCTCTTCCTGGAACCTGTCGCGGTAGGTGTCCCAGTCGACGCCGTCGGGGAACTCCGGCATGGCCCAGTACGAGACGTTGGCGGTCAGGTACTGAACCTCTTGCTGGTCGTAGTCCACGTCTCCGCCCATCTGGACGAAGTCGTTGTAGTCCAGGTCGAACCAGGCGTCTAAGCCCTCCACCGTGTTGTTGAACTCGACACCCATGGCCTTGTAGAGGCACAGCGCCAAGATGAAGTCCGCCGTCTGGTCGCCGATCGGGTACACGCAGCGCTGGGCCAGGCCGAACACGCCGCCGGATCCTTGGGAGGCGCGCGGCGTATTGGTCTCAAGCCAGTGGGTGCACGGGACGATGATGTCGGCGTTTCCGTTGTTGGGGCACGACCACAGGTTGAAGTCCAGGTAGAAGTCGAGCGCTTTATGGGCCTCCCACGCCTCGATCAGGTTGCTGGAGTGCATGAAGTCGCCCGACATGCACACCTCGGCATGGATCTGGTACATCGAGTTGATGTTGCGGCAGGCGTCGTAGACCGCCGTCGCGTCGGCCCAGTTGCCCCAGTACTTCGTCAGCGGGAAGCGGTCGGAGCCGATCATCTTCTCGTTTTGCTCGAACACCGTCTGATCCACCGGCCATTGGGTGCTGGGCTGGTAGTCCCCGCCCTTGCGGTCGGCGATCCAGTATGCCTCCTCGTCTGTGGGCACGTGGTTGCCGTAGCGCTCGGCCAAAGGCGAGCCTTCGTCGATGAGCTGCTGGACCCATTCCTGGATGAGCGGGATCTGCTCTTCTATGGTGAGGTTGCGCGGCGTGTTGCCCAAGGCCATCGTGCCCACCACCGAGTCCTCCAAACCCCAGGTCTTGGGTTCGTCGGGGACGTTGAGCATGAAGTTGTCCCAGCCGGGCTGCGTTGCCAGCTCGTGCTTGGTGGCGCCGCGGTTGCCCGCCGGGCCGTCGCCGTTGCCCGTGATGGTGGAAAGGATCTGCAAGGCGCGGCTGTTCTGCACGCCGTGGCCGTTGTGGTCGATGGCGAGCTGGTAGTGGATGCCTCCGTTGCCGTAGCGCGGGTTCAGACGCGTGGTGTAGGCGATGCATGCCTCTTCGATCTTTTCAGCGGGAACCTCGGTGACTTCGGCGGTGTATTCGAGCGTGTTCTCCTCGAGGCTTTCGATGAAGGACTCCCACACGGTGCCGGCCGAGATGGTCGTGCCGTTGGCGAGGCGCACCTCCACGCCGCCGGGCGTGAGCGCCGGGCTTTTGGGAAGCCCCAAGGGGTTTGAGCGCGACCCGCCTTCGTTTCCCGGATGCCAGTACGCGTCGTAGTCGGGATCCTCGGGGTCTGCGAACTGCGAGGGGTCGGGCAGCCAGGCGTCGGCGATGATGGGCTTGTAGGGATGCTCGATCCAGGTGCCCGTGGTGGGGATGCGATGGCGCTCGCCTTCCCACACGCATTGCTCGGCGTCCCAGTAGGTGGGCTTGTTGTTGTTCTCGTCCCAGCAGATGAAGCGCTGGTAGCGGCCTTCGT
>CAZBEP010000108.1:0-6249 GCA_964490925.1 uncultured Eggerthellaceae bacterium
GAGCGCGACATGGTCATTTCCGGCCAAGACGTCGTCTCCGAGCAGCCGCGCGAGGCGACTATCCAGTCCGAGGACGTCCGCGAGGCGCTCGACGAGTCCGTCAACGAGATGGTTCTGCACATCAAGGAGACGTTCAAAAAGACCAACCCCGACCTCGCGAGCGACATCATCCAAAACGGCATCCTGCTCACGGGCGGGGGCGGGCTGCTCTCCGGACTCGACCGCTTCCTCACCGACAAGCTCGAGATCCCCGTATGGGTGAGCGATACGGCGCTCACCAACGTCGTGACGGGGTGCCTGAAGGTCCTTGAGACCCCGACTGCCCTGCGCCAGACGCTCATGCGCTCGAAGTAGGCGGCGCCTCAGACTCCATGGCCATACGCCTTAACAGGAACGGCCCGCCGCTTCCGAGCTGGGCGCCGCTTGCCGCGTGCCTCGCGCTGTCGCTCGCGTGCGTCGCGGTTTATTCCCGCGAAGGGGAATCCGGCCCGCTGCACGCCGTGCAGGGCGGGTTCCAGACGGCCGTCACGCCGCTGACGTTTATCGGGGCGGCCGTCGGTGCGGTCACGGACGCGGCCTCGACGGCGGTGGGAGACGTGACGGCCGACGAGACGACGCTGTCGACGCTCGTCGAGCAGAACGAGGAGCTGCGCGAGCTGGTCGCTCAGGCCGAAGAGTACCGTCAGGAGGCGCAGCGCCTCCAGGGGCTGCTCGGGCTCGTCGACGAATACGAGATCGACGGCATCGCGGCGCGCGTCATCGGGCGCAGCGCCGAGGCGTGGAACCAGTCGATCACGCTCGGGGCGGGCGAGGACTCCGGCGTCGACGCGGGCATGACCGTCGTGGGGTCGTCGGGCGTGATCGGGCAGGTCGTCTCGACGACGGCGGGCACCTCAACCGTGCGGCTGCTCACCGACCCGCAAAGCGGCGTGGCCGTCATCGTGCAGTCGAACCGCGCCGAGGGCATCGTGCGCGGCTCGCTCGAGGGGCTGCTCTACCTCGAGGACGTCGATTCGGAATCCGAGGTCGTCGTCGGCGACGTCGTCGTGACGTCGGGGCTTGGGGGCAGTTACGTGAGCGGGATCATCGTCGGCACCGTCGTGAGCGTCGAAGGCGACGAGGGGACGGACACCCGCACGATCATCGTGTCTCCCAACGACGAGGTGACGCCGCTCGAGGAGGTCGTCGTCGTGCAGTCGCTCGGAGCAGGGTCGTCGGACGCCGCAGACGAGGAGGGGGATGCGCAATGATGCTCGAACGCAGCCGCGTCGCGACGCTCGTCGGCGCCCTCGTCGCGTTCTCGCTCCAGTTCGTTGTCGCCCCGAACATCGCCATCCTCGGCGCCATGCCGAACTTCGTCGTCGCCTACGTGGTCGTCCTTGCGGTCGCGCGGCCGGCGACGTCTCCGACGCCGCTCGCGTTCGGGCTCGGGCTGCTGTACAACCTCGCGGCGGGCGGCCCGGTCGGCGCGATGGCGTTTCTGCTCGTGCTCGTCACGTATGCCGCGTCGCGGGCGCTGTCCGTGCTGGCGAACGGCGCGCTGTTCATGCCGATCGCGACCCTTTTCGTCTCCTCGATCGTCGTCGAGCTTCTCTACGCCGTCCTGACCGTCTCGCTCGGGTTCGAGGCGGAACTGTTTTCCGCCCTGATAGGGCGCGCGCTGCCGTGTGCGCTCTACGACTGCGTCGCAGGGCTTGCCCTCTACCCGCTCGTCCTCAAGTTCGTCGTCGGCTCGGGAGCGCCGCGCGAGCCGATCGAGGCGACGAACCTTCGGTAGGGGGATCGCCCATGATCCTCGCCGCCATCGCCGCCGCCGTCGCGTTCGTCGTGGTCGTCGCCATCGCGGTCGCCGTGTTCTCCGTCCTTGCGAAGCGGCGCCCGTCGGATGCCGCCCCGAGAAAGCACCGGGTGCGGCAGGTGTCGTCGGTGGGGGTCTCCTCGTCGCTCAACTCGGCGCAGAGGCAGGCGGCCTCGCGGCACATAGGCAGCGATTCCGCCTCCACGGCGGATCCGGCCGCGCCGCTCAAGAACCGCTTCATCGCGATGGGCGCCTTTGCGGTGGCCGTGTTCTCCTCGCTTTTCGCAAAGGTGTACAGCATGCAGGTGCTCGATTCCGACTCCTATGCGAGCCAGTCGGACGAGAACACCTACACGACGGTGTCCACTCAGGCGCCGCGCGGCATCATCTACGACGCCGACGGCATCGCGATCGTGCAGAACCGCACGTCGATGACGGTGGTAGCCGACTCCGACGTGTCGGACGACCGCGACGTCATGCGGCGGCTGTCGGCCGTGCTCGGCATCCCGCTCAACGTCGTGCGGCAGCGCATCGAGGACGCGACGGCCGGCGCCCAGGCGCAGCGCACCGTCGCGTCCGACGTGCGGCTGCGCGACATCGCCTTCATCGCGGAGCACTCCGACGCGTTTCCCGGCGTCGAGGTGCAGTCGCGCACGGTGCGCGACTACCCTTACGGCGCGCTCGCCGCGCACGTCGTCGGCTACACCGCGTCGGCTTCCGAGGACGACCTCGAGAACGTCTCCCAGGGGCGCGAGATCGAGGCGAACGACGACATCGGCCGCTCGGGCGTCGAGGCTTCCTACGACGACCTGCTCGCCGGCGAGCACGGCACGCGGGTCGTCATCGCCGACGCGCAGGGGAACGTCCACGAGGTGGTGAGCCAGGTAGACCCGTCGAAGGGCTCCGACCTCTATCTCACCATCAAGGCGCCCGTTCAGTACGTGGTCGATACGATCTTGTCCGATCTGGTCGCCCCGGGCGGCGTCATCGGAGCCGGCACGGGCACGGGCGCCGCCGCCGTCGTCATGGACGTGCGCGACGGCGGCATCGTCGCGCTTTCGAGCTTTCCCTTCTACGAGCCGGCGCGCTTCGTCGGCGGCATCTCGACCAGCGACTACGAGGTGTACAGCACAAGCTACGGCCCCTCGACCGCCGGTTCGGCGATGTTCAACCGCGTCACGAACGGCACGTACCCGGCGGCCTCGACGTACAAGGCGTTCACGTCGCTTGCGGCGCTCGAATACGGCTTCGCGACGCGCGGGCAGACGTGGTCGTGCTCGGGGTCCTGGGACGGATTCGGGACGGACGACTGGCAGGACTGCTGGCTTGCGAGCGGGCACGGCACCCTCGATCTGCGCGGCGGCATCGTGCAGTCCTGCGACGTCGTTTTCTACGAGATCGGCAAGGCGTTCTTCGACAACATGGAATCCGTCGGCGAGGACGCGATGCAAGGCGTCATCGAGCGTTTCAACTTCGGCAAGGAGACGGGCATCGACCTTGCCGACGGCGAGGCCACGGGGCGCGTGCCGACGCCCGAGTGGAAGCGCGAGTACAACCGCGACCACCCCGAGGAGGCATCGTGGCTCGGCGGGGACTCGACGAACATGGCCATCGGCCAGGGCTACGTGCTCGTGACGCCGCTGCAGATAGCCGTCGCGTACGGAGCGATCGCGACGGGGAAGCTCATGCGCCCGCACGTGCTCAAAGAGGTCCGCAACGCCCAGGGAGAGGTCGTGATCGAATACGAGGCCGAGGTGCTGGGCGAGCCCGAGGTTATCGCGGACGACCTCGACTTCGTGCGGGACGCGCTCCACGGCGTCGCCACCGAGAACTCCGATGTGTCGAGCCTGTTCAATCAATACGGCATCGACGCGGCGGCCAAGACGGGCACCGGGGAGGTCGCCGGGCAGGACGACTATGCGTGGTTCACGTGCTACGCCCCCTACGACGACCCGAAATACGTCGTCTCCGTCGTCATCGAGCAGGGCGGCGGCGGCTCGGACGTCGCGGCGCCGGTTGGGGTGGACATCATGAACGCGGCGCTCGAGGCCGACGCCGGCACGCTCGAGACCGAGCTTTCCGCAGTCGCCGGCATTACGGGGGATTCGGTGGAGTACTCCTCCTCGAGCACGGGGAGGACTGACTAGCATGGCGACGCTGCCGCAGATCAGCTCCGTGAAGGCTCCCGATGCGGACGTTGAGCGGGCGACGCGGGAGCGCCGCTTCCCCCTGCTCGGCGTGGCGCTGATCGCAGCCGTCGGGCTGCTCGTGCTGCTCGGGCTTGTCGTGGTGCGCTCGGCCGTCGCGAACGACGCCGACTACAGCTTCTCGCGCCAGGTCATGGGCGTCGGCCTCGGCGTCGTCGCGATGGCCGTCGTGTGGCGCTTCGACTACCGCCGCCTTTCGGGCATGACGACGCTGCTGCTCGTTGCGACCATTGCGCTCATTTTGTCCCCGCACCTCCCCTTCATCGGCGTCGAGCAGAACGGGGCGCGGTCGTGGATCTACGTCGGCATGCAGGTGCAGCCCGGCGAGTTCGCAAAGATCGCCGTCATCCTGCTCGCCGCGAGCGTCGTGTCGCGCTACGGCGGCAAGCTCGACGACCCGCGCGAGTACGTCAAGGCGTGCGCGATCATGCTCGTGCCGGTCGCCTGCATCCTCACGCAGCCCGACCTCGGCACCGGCCTCGTCTACTTCGTCATCGCGGCGGTGTCGCTTGTCGTAGGCGGCGCGCGGCCGAAGTTCCTGCTGCTCACGGTGGCCGCCCTTGCCGTCGCCATCGTCTGCGTGCTCGTGGTCGACGAGCTTTTGAAGTACGAGACCTCGGACGGCACATGGGAGTACCCCCTGCTCAAGAACTATCAGAGAAACCGCATCCTCGTGTTCCTCGACCCGTCCGCCGACACCTCCGACAGCGGCTACAACCTCCTCCAGGCGCAGATCGCCATCGGGTCGGGCGGACTGTTCGGCAAAGGGCTCGGGCAAGGCACGCAGGCCGCCCTCGACTACCTGCCCGAGGCTCCGACGGATTTCATCTTCTGCGTGCTTGCGGAAGAGCTCGGGTTTGTCGGCGTGTGCGCGCTTCTCGCTTTATACGCGACGCTCGTGGTGATAGGATTCCGGGTAGCGCGGCGCGCGGGCAACCTGTTCGGAACGATCGCCGTTATGTGCGTCGTCGGGATGTGGTTGTTCCAGATCCTGGAGAACATCGGCATGACGTGCGGACTCATGCCCATCACGGGCATTCCGCTCCCGTTCGTGAGCTACGGGTCGTCGTTCATGCTTGTGAATTTCATGCTCGTCGGGCTTGTCGGCTCGGTGTCGTCGCATAGGGGCGCGAGAAGGAAGAAGGGCGGCTATGCAACTACCCATTGACGTCAAGGCAGTGCTTGAGGCGGCCTTCGGTATCGGGGAGGACGCGTGCGAGCCGGTGTCGGCAAGCGTCGTCGTCGACGGCACGGCTCCGACAGACCTCGCGGCTCACGTGCGCGCCTCGTTTGCGAGCGCCGCTCCCCACGTGCGCGTGACGATCGGGTACCTCGATGATGCGGACGTGCAGCCCTCCGACGACCTCGCCGTCATCGTCGGCGGCATCGACGAGCGGGTCGGGCAGGTCGCGGCGGCGGCGCGCGCCGTCGGCGTGCCGGCGATGGTGGCGACGACGCTGCCCGCCCTCGTCGACGCGATCGCGCGCGAGGCGGGCTTCCCCGTCCCTGCGGGCGACATCGTGGCGCCGTCGGCGGCGGCCGGCGGGGAGGGCGCGCGGGCAAGCGAGGCCGCGCGCGGCATCGGCGCGATCGCGCAGCGCGTCGCCGGGATGATCGCCGGTCGCGAGGCGGGCGCGTTCGCCGGCGCCGTCGCGGGGGCCGTCGCGGGCGCGGATCCTGCCGCGTTCGACGCCGAGCCCTACGCGCTTGGCGCCGAAGCCGCGCGCTCGCTCGATGCGCGCATGGGGGAATGGCTCATCGAGACCCGCCGCGACAGGCGCCTCCCGATGGCGCTCGCGTTCCCGTTCGTGCGTCGGCCGCTTGCGCTCGAGACGGTGGGCGCGACCGCCGCCCAGAACGCCGCCATCGGGGCGGCCGCCTTCATTCCCGGAGCCGACCTGCCCCTCATGACGCTCAACCAGGCGAAGATGGTGCTCAAGGTCGCCGCTGCCTACGGCGAGCCGATGGACGCCGCGCGCGTGAAGGAGGTCGCCGCCGTCGTGGCGTCGGCGTTCGCGTGGCGCTCGGCCGCGCGCGCCGCCGCCGGTGCGTTGCCGGCCGTCGGCTGGGCGGTGAAGGGCGCCGTCGGGTACGCGGGCACGCTCGCGCTCGGCCGCGCCGCGATCGAGTACTTCGAAGGGGGCGGCGGGCTCGTCGGCATCGCCGAGGCGGTGACGCGCGCTCGCAGCGCCGCCGCAGACGCAGGCCGCGCCGCCCGCGAGGCGGCCTGCGCCCTCGCTGTGC
>CAZBEP010000109.1:0-2440 GCA_964490925.1 uncultured Eggerthellaceae bacterium
CACCGCCCCAAGCGCCGCCCCAGACACCGACCGCATGAGCGCCGCCGGCCGGCCGCTGCCCCGGCGCTGGCTCGCCGTCATCTGCATCATCTGGGCGGGTCAGGCCGTCTCGATGATCACGAGCTACGCGGCAGGCTACGCCGCCATATGGTACGTCACCGAGACGACGGGCAGCGCGCTCATGCTGTCCCTCATGAGCGTCTGCGCATACCTGCCTGCCGGTCTACTTGCGCCCTTCGGCGGTGTGTTCGCCGATCGCTTCAACCGCAAGCTCGTCATGATCGTCGCCGACGGCAGCGTCGGGCTCATCTCGTGCGCGCTCGGTTTTATCATCCTGTTTGGCGACATGTCGATCTGGTTGCTCGTTCCGTTCGCCGTTGCTCGCAGCGTCGGGCAGGCGTTTCACTCCCCCGCCATGATGGCGTCGATGCCGCTGCTCGTGCCCGAAAAGCACCTCATGCGCGTCAACACGCTCGACCAGCTCCTGCTCTCGGTCGCCTCCATCGGCGCTCCGGCGTTCGGCATCCTGCTCTACACGACGGTCGGCTTCCATTCGGTCATGTTCCTCGACTTCGCAGGCGCGCTCGCGGCGGTCGCCGGCCTTGCGCTCGCGAAGATCCCGACCGTGCGCGACGAGGATGCGATGAGCCAAAACGTCCTCGCGAACCTGCGAGACGGCTGCCGCACCGTGGCGAAGAAACGCGGGCTTGTGTTCCTGCTTGCGTTCGTCACGATCGGCATGATGCTCTTCTCGCCGCTGGGGGCGGTCTTTCCGCTCATGACCTACGACCACTTCGGCGGCGACGGCTACGCGGCCTCGATCGTGGAGGCCGCCTGGGGCGCCGGGATGATCGTCGGGTCGGGCGTCATCATGGCGTGGGGCGGCGGGAAGCGCAAGGCCCTGCTCATCGCCATCGCCATGATGCTCGTCGGCATCGTCACGACGACGTGCGGCCTTTTGCCGCCGACGGCATTTTGGGCCTTCGTGGCGCTCTGCGCGCTCATGGCCGTTCCCTGCTGCTGGTTCAACGCGCCGCTCATCACGATCGTGCAGAAAAACGTCGCGGAAGAAAAGCTCGGGCGCGCGATGGGACTTACGACTGCGGCGTCGGGGCTTGCCTCCCCTGTCGGCATCGCCCTCGGCGGCGTCCTGGCGGAAGGCATCGGCGTCGCGCCGTTCTTCCTCGTCGACGGCGTGCTCTGCGCGGCGCTCGGCGCGATCACCTACCTGCCGAAAAGCGTCCGCACGCTCGACGCGTAAGGTCTTTCGGGCAACGGGGGCGTATCGGAAGCGTATCGCGGCGTATCGGACGTTCCCGCCCCTGCGTCCGTTCGCGCCTTCCCGCCGCCCCGATACGCCGCGAGAGGAACAGCGCCTACAACATCCGCAGAAGATCTGGGCGAAGCAGGAAATCGAGCGCACCGAGCTTGCGGTAGCCGTTTTCGAGAAGGGTGAACGGGGCGTCGTCCATGGTGATGACGACCTTGCGGTAGCCGTCGTCTATCCCCTTGAAAGAGGAAAGCTCGCGCTCGCGCACTCCTTCGTCGGCGATGGTGTAGGAGACTTGGATATAGTAGGCGTCGTGGTCGTCGGCTGCAACGAAGTCTATCTCTTTTTTCCCGATTCCTTCCCACGCCCACGGTGAACCCCTGCCTTACGAGCTCGAGGTAGACGTGTTTTCAAGGGCATGCCCCGCCTCGACCTGGCGGTAGTTCATACGGGCGTCGCGTGCGGCCCATGTTCACGATGTAGTGCTTGTTGAGCGTCTTGAGATAGGCCCCTTGGTTCTGGACTGCTACTCGAAAACTCTCAAAAAACGAGGGTTTTTCGAGTAGCAGGTATGGCGCAGACGCGCAAGGAGTTCCGGACGTGCGGATTCCCGGGGGCGGGGGCGACTCAGCCGCCTCGGGTCGGCATCGAGCTTTGTAGGCCGGGTGCCTACGCCCTGCCGGCCGCATCGGCGGCGGCGCGCCCGGCAAGCAGGCCGGATGCCCACGCCCAGTGCAGGTTGAAGCCGCTGCAGGGCGCATCGACGTCGACGGCCTCGCCGGCAGCGAACAGCCCCGGCACCGCGCGCACCGCCATCGTCGCCGGGTCGAGCGCCGCCACGTCCACCCCGCCGCGACGCACCTGGCAGGAGCGCACGTCGCCGATCCCTTCGACGCGCAAAGCGAACCCGCTCGCCGTGCGCGCGAGGCGGCGCAGCGCCCCGTCGGTCGGCGCGCCGTCGGGGTCGATGCCTGCCGCTGCGCACACCGCCTCTGCCACGAGCGGCAGAAGCAGCCCGCGCAGCACGTCGCCGCAGGTTGCCGCCATGCCGTGCGCGGCAAGCGCGTCGCGGCGGCGCAGCAGCAGCCTTTCGGCCTTTTCGGGCGCACATGCCGACGGCCGCCCGCCTTCCGGCGCCGCGCGCTCGGGCGCGCCGGCGGGGGTCGCGCC
>CAZBEP010000109.1:2540-6199 GCA_964490925.1 uncultured Eggerthellaceae bacterium
ACGGCCGCCCGCCTTCCGGCGCCGCGCGCTCGGGCGCGCCGGCGGGGGTCGCGCCCGTGATCCCACCGGCGACGTCGCCCGACGCGCCCCCGCCCGCGCCCGCGATCCCACCGGCGCCCCCGCCCGGCGCGCCCGCGATCCCACCGGCGACATCGCCCGGCGCGCCCGCAAGCCAACCAACGCCCGGCGCGCCCGCGCCCGCCAGCAGGTCGATCACCAGGCAGTCCCCCGGCTCTGCAAAGCGCGACAGGTTGAACACCGCGATCCCCGACACGCCGTACTTGCGGAACAGAACCTCGCCCCGCTCGCTCGCGACGAGCCGCCCTTCCGGGCCGCCGCGCCGCAGCGCAACCGAGCAGCGCACGCGGATGTTGTCGAGCGCGCGGATCGGCCGCGCCTCGGTTCGCAGCGGCCCGAGCACCGGCGATAACGGCAGCGCGGCGACGTCGCCCGGCAGCAGCGACAGCCCGTCGCGCCCGCCCACCGCGAGGACGACCGCCCGCGCACGCTCGAACGCCCCGTCGGCCATGCGCAGCGTGAAGCGTCCGCCCGGCTCCCGCGGAGGCTCGACGGCGCGCACCCCGGTGCCGCAGCGCTCGGCGACGCCGGACGCACGGGCGGCGGCGCGCAGCACGTCGAGCACGGTCGACGCCTTCCCCGTCGAGGGGTAGAGCCTGCCCTGCCCCTCTTCTCGCCACGAAAGCCCGCACGACGCGAAGAAGCGCATGACGGCGTTGCTCGCAGGGGCCTGCGAGGGCGCAGCATCGCGCGGTTCGGCGGGCATGGCCTCCTCGAGCGCGGCGAGCGCCTGCGCGACGAAGTCCCCGTTGCGGTACGCGGACGGGTCGATCCGTACGTTCGAGACGTTGCAACGCCCGTTGCCCGTCGCAAGGATCGAGCGGCCGACGCGCTCGTCCCCCTCGAACACGACGACCGCTACCTCGCCCGGCCCCGTCCCCGCCTCCCGCAGCGTGCGCGCCGCCGCGACTCTTGGAGAGGCGTCTCCTCCTCTGCGGAGGGCGCCCGCCTCCCGCAGCGCGCGCGCCGCCGCGACCGCCGCGACCAGCCCGGAGGCACCGCCTCCCACGACCGCGACCTCGTATATCGCCTGACTGGCTCCCATGTCGCCCCTCCGATCTCGCCGGCGCGCGCCGCGCTGCCGCCTTTAACCGCCCGTGAAGGACTATAATAGCCGTCAATCGGCCGACCCGACGAAAGAGGTCTTTCCATGGGCGAACTCCGCGTGATCTCCCACCCGCTCATCCTGCACAAGCTCACCATCATGCGCGACGTCGAGACGTCGCCGCAGGAGTTCCGCCAACTGCTCAAAGAGATCTCGCTGCTCATGGGATACGAGGTCACCCGCGACTTCGAGCTCGAGCAGACGACGGTCGCGACCCCGCTTACAACGGCGGAGTTCCCCCGCCTGACCGCCCGCGAAGTCACCATCGTGCCCATCCTGCGCGCCGGGCTCGGCATGGTCGAGGGGATTCACGAGCTCGTGCCGTTCGCGCGGATCGGGCACCTCGGCATGTACCGCGACGAGCAGACGCGCCAGCCCGTCGACTACTACTGCAAGATGCCGCAAGGCGTCGAGGATTCCGTCGTCATCGTCGTCGACCCGATGCTCGCGACGGGCGGCAGCGCCGTCGACGCGGTCGGCAAGCTGAAAGACCTTGGCTGCACCGACATCCGCCTCATGAACCTCGTCGCCGCGCCCGAGGGCATCGACGCCATCCGCTCGGCGCACCCCGACGTCGACGTCTACGTCGCGGCCATCGACGACGGGCTCGACGAGCGCGCCTACATCGTCCCCGGCCTCGGGGACGCGGGCGACCGCATCTTCGGCACCGAATAAAAAACCCGCCGCAACCTCGTCGGCTGCGGCGGGCGCGAAGCTGCTTGCGCGGCGCTGCTTGGAAAAGACAGCGAGCGGGCTACTTCGATTCGTACAGCGGAAGCTCCTCTTCGACCTTCTCCATAAGGTTGCCGTCGTAGACGAAGTGCTTCGTCTCACGATAGATAAGGCCGGAAAGCAGCAGCACCATGATGATGTTGGGCAGGACCATGAGCGCGTTTGCGATGTCGGCAAACGTCCAGGCGAGGTCACCAATGCCGATGGCGCCGAGGAAGGCGATGATCACGTAGATGACCTGATACGGGCGGATCGCATGCTTGCCGAACAGGTAGGTGATGCAGCGGTTGCCGTAGTAGCTCCACCCGAGGATGGTCGTGTAGGCGAACAGCACCATGCCGAACACAAGGATCGGCGTGCCGACCAGGGGAATCTGCGCGAACGCGGCGCTCGTGAGCGCGGCGCCCGCCGTGATGCTGCCGGCCTCCATCGCATTCCACAGCTCCGTGTCGCCCAGCATCGTCGAAACGATGACAAGACCGGTGAGCAGGCAGATGACGACGGTGTCCCAGAAGGTGCCCGTCATCGACACGAGCGCCTGGCGGGCCGGGTTGCGCGTCGTCGCAGCAGCCGCGACGAGCGGCGCAGAACCCATGCCGGACTCGTTCGAGAACAGGCCGCGCGCACATCCGAACTGGATGGCGAGCATGATGCCCTTGCCGAGGATGGCGCCGCCCACAGCGTTCACCGTGAACGCCTCGGTAATGATGAGCTGGATCGCAGGCCAGATGTACTGACCGTTGATGATCAGGACGACGACGCAGCCGAGCGCATAGGCGATCGCCATGAACGGCACGATCTTCTCGCACACGTTCGAGAGCACCTTGACGCCGCCGAAGATGACGAGGCCGACAAGCACGACGATCGCAAGGCCGATCACCCACTGATAGCCATCAAGCGCCGGGATGTTTTCAACGATGACGCTCGTCACTGACGAGGACTGTACTGCCGAACCAATGCCGAAGGACGCGATAGCCGCGAACAGAGCAAATGCACCGGCACCGAGCATTGCCCACCAGGGAACCGAGCCGTCTTTCTTCTCGAAGGCGCGCCTCCACGCGTACATCGCGCCGCCGAGCATGTTGCCCTTGTGGTCCTTCACGCGGTACTTGACCGACGCGAAGGTCTCGGCGTACTTCGTCGCGATGCCGAACACGCCGGTAAGCCACATCCACAGCACCGCGCCGGGGCCGCCCGCGAACACGGCCGTGCCGACGCCGACGATGTTACCGGTTCCGATCGTGGCGGACAGCGCCGTGCAGAGCGCACCGAACTGGCTGATGTCCCCTTCCGCGTCAGGGTCTTTCGTCATCGACAGCTTGATGGCCAACGGGATCTTTCGTTGGATAAAGCCGGTGCGAATCGTGAGGAAGATATGCGATCCGAGAAGGATCACGATCATCGGGACGCCCCAGACTAGGCCGTCGATATAGTCGACCACTTCGACGATTGCGTCCATGTCCATAGAAGCCTCCTTACGCGGCTCGTTCGCGCCGCCGAGCCCTTTGCCCGCCGCTACGCGATCCACGCGCTTTTGCTCGCTCGCGAAGACACGTCATCTGCTGCGTCGTCTGACAAGTCTGATGCCCCTACGCAAGGGAGCGCTTTAGCGCATTACTGAATTATATGGGGGAAATAAGAACGCCTTCTGTGAATTGTCTGTAAACGAAGAAATGACCGACGAACGGCGCCGGGCGGGCGCGAAGCGAAGCCTTCGGCGCGAAAGATCGCGCCGCTCGCTGGA
>CAZBEP010000110.1:0-6193 GCA_964490925.1 uncultured Eggerthellaceae bacterium
CGTGGGCGAAAAGCAGCGAGTGCCACGTCTGCAATGCGGGCGACTGGCTGCTTATCTGGCGCGTCTCGGGCGACCTCGCGATCATGCAGCGGACGGGCACCCACGACGAGCTGTTCCGGTAGCGCGGTCGCAAACCCCCGCGCCCGCGACCGCGCGTGTTTCCTTAGAGCCTTCCCTAGAATCGCGCGTAGCGCTCGAGGTTCTTCGCGAGTTGGGCGACGAAGCGCTCCCCCACCTCGTCGAGCGGCGCGCCGGCGCGCTTCACGTAGCCGAGATGCAGCGTCACGTCGGTTTCGAGCGGAATGGTCGTCAACGCTGCGCCGTCCGAGATGCCGACGAGAATGCCGCTCGTCACCGTGTAGCCGTTGAGCGCGACGATGAGCTCGGACAGCGACGCGCGGTCGGTGCACGCGATCGCCTTCGCGCGCGGCACGGCGGCAAGCGCCTCTTCGGCGAAGGCAACGGGCGCGTCGGCCTCCTGCTCGAAATAGATATACGGGTAGTCCGCCATGTCGTCGAGGGCAAGCGACTTCGCGTTCACCATCGGATGGCTCGCCGGCAGCGCGATGCGCGGCGCCGACGCAATGAGCTCGACGAACTCAAGCCCCGCCTCCGAAAACGCCGCCTCGAGCGCCGCAGCGTTCTCGGAGGTCTCGAACACGACGCCGAGCCCGCTGCGCTCGGCCGCCACGTCATCGATCACCCCGCGCATCGTCCGGTCGCGAAGCGCGTACGAGTACCCGTCGCCGCCGAGCGCGAGCACCACATGCGCGAACGTCTGCACGTTGAACAGGTAGTGCTGCCCCGAGACAGCAAGCGTATGAGAAGCCATCGCACATCCTTTCACCACGCGCGATCCCCGACCGCGCCCTGAAGCTTCCTTCCATCCAACGAGAGGGAAACGACCATCCCCTCGTCCCTCAACAAGAGCGAACGCCCATCCCCTCACCGCTCAGCAAGCGCCGCTCGTACGCCGAATCGCCGTGAAAGCCCGACGGTACACCTCGTACGCGAGGAGGGCTTGAAGCGGCGAGGCGGCGTGCGAGAGCGGCGCACGGCGTCGGCCGGCACGTCGGCCGTTAAGCAGACGCGCTGCTCCGCTCATCCACAAAGCGGGACGCCTTGTGCTCCGACGAGGTTCCGAGCTTGCCGGCGTCGTAGACGATCACCTTCGCCGGACGCACGCCGGTGTGGGTCTTGAGCGCCGTCTCGACGCGCTTGGCCACCGCGTCGTAGGGCTCGTCGGATCCCTGCGCGCGCTCGACGGACACCTCGTAGCGCGTCGTGAAGTTCTCGTCGTAGACGCGGATGGAGTACTCGCCGGTAAGCCCCTGCTCGCCGCGCACGACGAACTCGACGTCGGAGGGGAACACGTTCACGGCGCCGACGATGAACATCTCGTCCTTGCGCCCGGTCACGTGGATGCGCGCGAGCGTGCGTCCGCAGCTGCACGGCTCGGTGCTCACGTACCCGATATCTCCCGTGCGGAAGCGGATCATCGGGCGCGCCTTCTTCATGAGCGTCGTGTAGACGAGCTCGCCGGTGCTGCCGGGCGAGAGCACGTCTCCGGTTTGCGGGTCGACCGTCTCCACGAGGATCTGGTCCTCGGCGATATGCAGGCCGTCTAACGCCTCGCAGGAGGCCGCGCACGCCCCGTAGATGTCGGAGAGCCCGAAGAAGTCGACGACGTTGGCGCCCCACAGCTCCTCGATGGCCTCGCGCGTCGACGGGATCGACCCGCCCGGCTCGCCCGCCACGATGATCGTGCGGATGGAGAAGTCGCGCTTCGGGTCGAACCCTTTCTCCTTCGCCTTCTCGCCCAGCGTCCACGCATACGACGGCGAGGTCCAGATGACGGTGGGCCGGTACTGCTTGAGCACGAACAGCAGCCGGTCGGAGGGCACCGCGCCCACCCAGATGGCGAGCGCCCCCAAGCGCTGCGCGCCGATGACGTCGGGGCCGCCCACGTAGAGCGCGAAGTTGAGCCCGTGCACGTAGCGGTCGTTCGGGCGCATGCCGGCCTGCCAGAACAGGCGCGCCTCGGTGTCCTGCCACAGGTCGAAGTCCTCCTGCGTGAAGGGGCTCACCGTCGGCACGCCGGTCGATCCGGACGAGGTGGCCATGAACACGACCTCGTCTTCGGGCACCGAGCACAGCTCGCCGAAGAAGCTGCCGACGTGCTGGGTGTCGCGTTCCGTCTTTTTGTCGATGAAGGGGAGCTTCTTAAGATCGGCAAGCGACGCGATGTCGTCGGGGGACACGCCCGCCTCGTCCCAGGCGCGCCGGTAGTAGACGGTGTTGTCGTAGGCATAGCGCACCATGGTTTTCAGGCGCGCAAGCTGCATCGCCTCGAGCTCGGGACGCGGCATGCACTCGATCTCGGGGTCGTAGTACTTCTGGTCGTAGGGGATGTCCTTTTTCGCCATGCTCGTTTTGAACCTTCCTGCTCGGTACCGCGTGCGGCGCGGTCGCGCCGACCCGGCCTATGAAACCACGACCCGCGCGCGGGGGCAACCGGCTTTGCCGCCCGATGTTCCGAACCCTCATTATCGGAATTACCGATATCCGGGTTTATACTATCATCGAATGTCGCCTGCGCCGAAGCGAGACGGCCCCTTCCGCCGCGCGAAAGGCCCCATGAAAGGATCCCGATGACGCTGCAGCAGTTGCGCTACCTGATCGCCGTCGCCGAGCGGGGATCCATCAACGCCGCGGCACATGCCCTGTACGCCTCGCAGTCGAGCCTGTCTGCCGCCATCGCCGACCTCGAGCGCGAGCTCGGCATCACCGCGTTCACGCGCAGCAACCGCGGGGTCGCGCTCACCAACGACGGGACGGAGCTGCTCTCCTATGCCCGCCAGGTAGTCGAACAAGCCGACATGCTCGAGCGCCGCTACGCCACGGGAGCCGACGCGCGCGAGCGGCTCGCCGTATCGACGCAGCACTACGCGTTCAGCGTGCGGGCGTTTCTGAACGTCGTGGAGTCCTGCAAGGCGGACGAGTACGACTTCGTCCTGCGCGAAACGGCGACCGGCCAGATCATCGAAGACGTACGCACGTTTCGCAGCGAAGCGGGCGTGCTCTTCACCGACGACTTCAACCGCCGCGTGCTCGAACGCGCCTTCTCCGAGGCGAACGCGACCTACGAGCCGCTCTTCGACGCGCGCGTGCACGTGTTCGTCGGCGAGCACCACCCGCTCGCCGGCCGCCCCCTGCTGCATCCCGAGGACCTCGCGCCCTACCCGCGCTACTCGTTCGAGCAGGGTGCGGAGAACTCGTTCTCGTATTCGGAGGAGCCCCTGAGCTATCTGCCGCACGCGCGCACCATCCGCACCTCCGACCGCGGCACGCTCACGAACCTGCTCACAAGCCACGACGGCTTCACGCTGTCCACCGGCGTGCTCTCCCCCGAGATGCAGTCGGGCATCGCGAGCATCCCGCTTGCCACCGACGACGTCATGCAGGTGGGCGTCATCATGCACCGAGAGCGCCGACCTGCACCGCTTCTGCTGCGCTTCGTCGACGAGCTGCGCTCCATCGCCCGCGAAACGCCGGGCGTCGTCGCGCACGCATGAAGGCGGCGGAAGCGGGCGCGCCGCAAGCACATCGCACCCTCGCCGTCGAAGGAGGGGATGAGTCCCCGGCCGCGCGGCTCGCCCCACGGGCGCGGGCGCCGGGGCACGACGGAGTGGCTGCTGTGGCCCGCGGAGCGGCTCGCCCCACGGGCGCGGGCGCCGGTCGCAGGCCGCGGGCAGGGCGCCGCAGGCGCCGCTAGTTGGCCGAATACCCAAACGGCGAGGGGTAGGAACCGTCGCACTCGTCGCCTTCGCCCGCCTCGCCACCATGCTCGGCTTCGCCGCCGAACGCCTCGGCCGCCCGCGACCAGTCGAGCCCGCGCTCGGCGCACTTCGACTCATCGCCGTAGACGAGCGACAGCGCCGCCGGCGCCATGTCCGAACCGCCCACGACGGCAAGCAGCTCGAGCAGATGCATCGCGGCCTCGGCCTGGGGCAGGATGAGGTCGGCGTCGTCTGCCGTCTCGAGGGCGGCGGAAAGCTCGGACATGAGCATCTCGACGGTGTAGGCGCCGGAGAAGCGCTCTTCCACGACAGCGGCGAGCACCGCCTCGGCGACGTCGCTCTGAGGCCGCACTGCGGCCGCTGTGTTCGCCCCCGCACCCGCCGGCGTGCATCGCACCGCCGACGCGAGCGCCGCCGCCTCGATCGCGGAGATCGTCTGCGCAACGGCCTGCAGCGTGAGGGTTGCCCGCTCGAGTTGCGCCGCGCCCGCGCCGCCGATCTCCCGCACCGAACTCGCGAACGTCTCCGCGACCGAGCGCGCCGCCGCGACCGCGCCCTCCTCGCCCGCAAGGCAGCACGCGACGTTCGAGTACTCGCAGAACGCGTCGGGCAGCGTCGCGTCGATCACGGCGATGGGCGCCTCGGCGAACAGGAGGTTGCTCACCGTGGCGACGGCCTCGAGCTCGCGCGCCACGCTCGGCGTCGACGGGCTCAGGTCGATGAGAAGCGTGCCCGGACGCGCCGTCTGGATAATGCCGTCCGTGTCGAAGTACGCGTCCTCGAGCGCCGTATGGCTCGTGCAGTACGTGATCACGAGGTCGGCCTCGGCCACGTTATCGACGCGATCGTATCCCGCCGCCTCGACGCCTGCGGCGACGGCCTCCCCCACGTTCCCATGCCCGATAAAGACGTACGTCGCCATTCCGATCCCCCCTCGCCGTCCCGCCGATCCCCTCGGCGCTACGCGCTCTTGATCTTGCGCGCTATGCGGTCGGCCACCGACACGTCCTCGCGTTTGTCAGGCCCCCAGAACACGATCGCGATCATGCCGGAGCCGACGTGGCTTCCGATGACCGGACCGATGCTGCTTTCGAGCACGAGCAGGCTCCCGTCCTCTTTCCTCACCATCTCGCGCAGGCGCTGGGCGTCTTTCGGGCAGTCGGCGTTGCCGATGATGGCGATCGCGCCCGGGCTCGTCTCGGCAGCGCGCTTGGCGTAGTAGTCCGCGAGCTGCTTGAGGCCCTTCTTGCGCCCGCGCGCGACGCCCGTGAGCGAGAGCTTCCCCTCGGCCGTGATGCCGAGCAGCGGCTTCACATCGAGCTTCGCGCCGGCGAACGCGACCGTCGGGGGAATGCGCCCGCCGCGGCGCAGCGCGTCGAGGTCGTCGACCATGAACTGCGCGTCGACGAAGTTGCGCGCCTCCTCGGCCCACCGCGCAAGATCGGCGGCCGACATGCCCTTCTCCCGCTGGCGGATAGCCTCGTAGACGAGCAGCGCCTCGGCAACCGACGCGAGCCTCGTGTCGACGACGTGCAGCTCGAAGTCGGGATACTCTTCCGCGAACTGCTCCTTCACGAGCATCGCCACGTCGAAGCTGCCCGAAAGCCCGCTTGAAAAGCTCAGGTACACCGTCGGCAGCCCCCGGCCGAGCGCCCATCCGTACGCAGCACGCACCGCCGGCACGCTCAGCTGGGCGGTCGTGGGCTGTTCGCCGTGACGCACGGCGTCGAAGAACTCGTGCGCGGTCGTGGAGCGGTACAGGTCGTCGGAATGCTCCCCGTCGCTCATGACGTAGGGGAACTCGAGCAGGTACACGCCGCTGCGGTCGACGATCTCGGCGGGGAGATCGCAGCACGAGTCGACGATGAGGCTGCACTGCGGTTGCATGGGAATCCCTCCTCGCGTTGGTTGGCCGCCCTGATTCGCTGTGAAGCAGTATGACAGAACGGCGACGCATTCGCTGCGGAAGGGCGGATCATCCGTCGCAAAGCGGACGGGGCGGCGCTTAAGACCCTACGACACGCCGCGCAGCCCGACGACGAGATCATGGCGGCGCTCGAACAGCGTGCGCTCGAGGCCGACGGGGTAGGTATGGGGGTTGAGCATGCGCTTTTGGCTCGCGTCAAGCGTCGCAAGTCCGGCCGCCGTGCGCTTTCGCGCGGCCATGGCGTCGCGCAACTCGGGCGCAAGCACCGTCCTCCCGTCCCGCGCGAGGGGTTCAAGCAGCGTCTCGAAGCGCTTGCCCGCGAGGTTCTTGCGACGCATGTCGTCGCACGGATCGACGATGATCTGACGATCGTCCACGCCGGCGTTCACATCGAATACCATGTCGCCCGCGATGCGGCCGCCCTCGTGGTAATAGCGGCGCACGTCGAGCACGCCGGGTATCGTGA
>CAZBEP010000111.1:0-6187 GCA_964490925.1 uncultured Eggerthellaceae bacterium
CATCGCGATGACCTACGGCGGCGACTCCATCCACGCGCTGCGCGGTACCGCCCGCGACAACCAGTGGCAGGTCGGTCGCATCGCAAACACCCTGGGCAGCCCGAACGAGTACGGCTTCCTGTCGGGCACCGCGTGCTACCTCCCCCGCCTCTCGCTCATGATCATGACGTACGGCGGCATGCTCATCGCCGACTTCTCGCAGTTCTCCGCGCTGCGCTACGACGACCCGGAGTGGACGTGCCCGGAATGCACGATCGTGTGGGGCTGCAACCCGACGATTTCCAACCCCGACTTCTTCATGGGCCACTGGGTCACCGACGCGATGAAGCTCGGCTGCAAGCTCATCTCCGTCGAGCCGCGCGTCACCTGGCTCGCAGCGCACGCCGACATCCACCTTATGCTGCGCCCCGGCACCGACACGGCGCTCGCGCTCGGCATGATCAAGGTTATCGTCGATGAGGACCTCTACGACCACGACTTCGTAGACCGATGGACGTACGGCTTCAACGAACTTGCCGAGCGGGCGCGGGAGCTGTCGCTTGACGAGGTGGCCGCGATGACGTGGGTCCCAAAGGAGAAGATCGTCGCGGCCGCGCGGCTGTTCGCGATGTCGCACCCGGCCAACGTCGTGTGGGGCCTCGCCGTCGACATGCAGAGCCAAGGCACGCCCTGCGCCGCCGCCATCGCGGCCCTCTGGACGATCACGGGCAACCTCGACGTGCCGGGCGGCATGTGCTACACCGCTTCCCCGATGGGCGTCGACCAGCCCTCTGCCGGCGCCTGGGGCATCTACGACCTCATCAACGAGGAGATGCAAAAGAAGCGCGTCGGGTGGAAGGAATTCCCGATGTACCGCTACGGCCTCACCCAGGCCATGCCCGACATGTGCCTCGAGTACATGGAGGCCGGCAAGGTGAAAGGCGTCTGGATCCAAACCTCCAACGGCATCGCCTGCATGAGCTGCGAGGTCGACCGCTGGTATGCGGCCATGAAGAAACCCGAGTTCATCGCCGCATGCGACATCTTCATGACGCCGACCATCCAGGCATGCGCCGACATCGTCCTGCCCGTCCAGACCTGGGCCGAGAAGCATTCGGTGCGCGCGCACTACTACTTCCTCTCCGCCATCACCGGCGGGTGCGCGCCCGAGGGCGAGGCGAAGTCCGACTGCGAGATCAACCGCGAGCTCGCCCAGTACTTCGACAACGACGACGAGTTCAACGAGGTGATCGGGCGCCCCGAGGGCAAGCAGCGCACCTGGCCGTGGGCTACCGAGGACGAGGTCTACGACGAGATCGTCAAGCCCTCCGGATTCACGTTCCGCGAACTCATGGAGCACGGCCCGGCATACCAGAAGTACGTCTACAAGAAGTACGAGAAAGGCCTCATGCGCCCCGACGGGCAACCCGGCTTCAACACGCCCACCGGCCGCATCGAGTTCTACTCCACGCTGTTCGAGAAGTTCGGCTATGACCCGCTGCCCTACATCGAAGAGCCGGGCATCGGCCCGGTGACGACACCGGACCTCTACGAGGAATACCCGCTCATCATGATCACGGGCGCGCGCACGACCTCGTTCTTCCATTCCGAACATCGGCAGATACCCTACCTGCGCCAGCTCACACCCGACCCGTGGGTGCAGATCCACCCCCGCACGGCCGCCAAGCTCAACATTTCCGAAGGCGACTGGGTGTGGATAGAGAACCACCGCGGCCGCTGCCGCCAGCGGGCGCGCGTCACCTACGAGGTACACGAGAAGGAGATCGCCGCGCAGCACGGCTGGTGGTTCCCCGAGCAAGACGGTGCCGAGCCGAACCTGTACGGCTTCCGCCAGTCAAACATCAACCAGCTGCTCGCCAACAAGCCCGGCACGACCGGCTTCGGCGCCGACCTAAAGTGCACGCTGTGCAAGGTGTACCGCTGCAGTGAGGAGGATCTGTAATGTCCCGCAACGCCATCCTGGTCGACTACCAGTACTGCACCGGCTGCTACTCCTGCGAGGTGGCATGCCAGTCCGAACTCGACCTGCCCCTCGGCCAGTGGGGCGTCAAGGTCATGCAAAACGGCCCGTGGCCGATCAAGGACGCCGAGGGCAACGAGACCGACGCGTACGTCTACGACTTCGTCCCCGCCTTCACGAAGGTGTGCGACCTGTGCGCGGAGCGCCAGAGCAAGGGCAAGCTCCCCTCGTGCGTGTTCCACTGCCAGGCGAAGTGCATGAAGTTCGGCCCGGTAGAAGAACTCGCGAAAGACCTCGACGCGAAGCCCGAGCAGTATCTGTGGGTTCCTCCCTGCGCGTAAGGAGCGCAGAACCACGAGGAAGGGGCGGACGAAAAGCCGCCCCTTCCCGCTCATATCGAAACCATATTGAAAGAAGGAGAGTCTTTTCCGCTGCGGTATGCACGGTGTTGGGGATCGTGTTTCATCGCCTTTTGCGGACGCTTCGGAAGGACTGCATTGACACGTAGGGGAGGTTGTCAACATGTCCACCATGCGCACTCGCTCTATCGCCGACGACGAGAAGATCCCTGCGAAAGCGTGGGCGGTCCTCGCCGTCACCTATTTCGCCAGCATCTGCGCACCTTTGTGCCAGTTCAAGATACCCCCGCTTTCGTCGTGGCTGTTTGCCGCCTATGCGCCGGCGCTCGACTCCGTGACGTTCGGCTACCTCATGAGCGCTCTTTCCGTCATCGGACTCGTGCTCGCCTTTCCCGCCGCGTTTATCGCCCGGCGCCTCGGCCTGAAAAACGTCATCCTGCTGTCGCTCGCCTGCCTGTGCGTCGGATCCGTGGCGGGCGGCGCAACCGACAGCCTTGCCGTTCTCATGGCAAGCCGCATGATCGAGGGCATCGGCATCGGCCTTATCGGCGTGGCGGCGCCTTCCGCCATCACCATCTGGTTCCCGCGCAAAAAGCGCGGCTTGGCACTCGGCGTCTGGACCACCTGGGTGCCCGTCGGCACCGTCGTCGGGTTCAACGTCGCCCCCGCCATCGCCTCGGTCGGCGGCTACCAGACCGTCTTCTTTCTCATCGGCGGACTGTGCGCCCTCGCGTTCGTCCTATTCGCGATCGTCTACGTCACGCCTGCGGGAGAGATCGGCGACATGGGCGTCGAGGGCACGTTCCGCGAGTCGTTCAAGTACTGCAAGAACCGCCGCATCTGGATCCTCGGAGCCGTGTTTTTCCTGTTCTCGTTCACGACGATCGGCATCATGAACTCGTTCTACAACACCTTCCTCGAAACGCAGCTCGGGTTCGACGCCGGCACCGCATCGACGCTTTCCTCGCTCATCATGGCGATCTCGCTCGTTGCCGCCCCGGCAACGGGGTTCGTCAGCGACAAGCTCACGCTCGGGCGCAAATACCTCATCGGCGTGCTCATGATGCTCCTCCTGCTTCCGACCGGCTTCTTCATGTTCTATTCCGGGGAGGGCGCGCTCACGCTCATGTGGGTCACGATCATGCTGCAAGGAGTCGGCGGAGGCATGTGCGGCGGCAGCCTGCGCCCCATGGCGCCCATCCTCATGCGCAACACCGCCATGGGCGCGACGATGGCCATGGCGATCATGCAGTTCACGCAAAACCTCGGATCGACCCTCGGGTCGCCTGTGTTCGGCGCGCTTCAGCAGGCGATAGGCTGGGAGACGGCGGGCGCGGTGCTGCAGGTGCCCTGCTACCTCGTCGCGCTCGCGCTGTGCTTCTTCATCCTGCCGCGCGGCAAAGGGTTCGACTCGTTCGAGGACGCGAGGCGGGCGGGCGCCCTGCGCGAAGAGAGCGCGCCGTTCAAACGAGGCTGAGGGCGCTCACGCACTCGCTCGGGGGCGCCGGCGGAAAGCGCTGGCATCGCGCAGGAACCCAGCGAGATGCCGCGCGCCCTTCGCACCAGGGAGCAAGCAATGACCTACGAAGACCTTATCTCGCGCATCGAAGCCGCATCGGGAAGCGGGCGCGCCGCGCTCGAGCGTCTGTCGCTCTACGTCTCTGCGGGCGGGGAGATCCTTCCCGAATACGAGCCCTACCTCGCAGACGCGACGACCTATCACGAGTTTTTCGACGCGATCTACCGCGACGACGAGCGTCGCTTTACGAACGTATGGGCCGAATGGGCGTCGCTGTCGTGCAAGAAGTGGATCGCCCGCTTCGAGCCGACGCTCGCCATCGAAAACCTGCGCCTCAAAAGCGACGGGATCCCGCTCCAGTTCGGAACGGGCGTCGTGCTCGCACCGACGGGGTGCCGCGGCAACATCGCGAACCTCTACGTCTTTGCCTCGGGCGCCTTCAACACCGAGGCCGCGCAGTTCGTCACGTCGGTGGGCGGCACCTTCGACTGCGTGGGTTACCGCTTCGCCGGGATCTACGGCCTCTACAGCTATCGCGGCAGCGTCATCCTGGAAGCCTGGGAAGAGGAGCGGCCGCCGGAGCCCTCCCCCGCCGGGACATGATCGTCTCGGGCGGCACCGGACAGACCCGCAGCGACGGCAGCAGGCGGCCTCTCGCGGACGGACGGGCCGTGAGCGATGCGCAGGCGCCGCGCGCTGCGAGCTTCGTCGCCTTCGACACGACCCACGCGATAGCCGCATACCCATCTTTGAGCGTGGTGATAGCTCGCAGCGCCTGCTGACTCCTAGGTAGCGTTTCCAGGAAATTATTCGGGGCGGCGCCTTGGCGATGAAAGTCGTCTGATTTGAGCGAGCGATTAAGAGAGCCCGCACTCAAGTGCTCGTTCGCGCATTTATGGATATAAAACAGGCGCTCTTCGAGGGTCTTCGCATTGGAGAGAATGACGCGATGATGGGTGAAGCCAATTGAACAGAACTCGTTTAGATCAAGGTTCGCACAATTCGTCAGTTGCAATTGACGAATTGATGAGAGGTCGCTTGCTCCCGATTCGCCAGCCGCAACTGGCGAATCGTCCAAGCTGTCGGCACCCAAGGAGCTCGACCACTGTTCGAAGAAGATGCGCATGTACTTGAGACTGCTTTCGGAAAACCCTCTGAGCCCCGGTAGTTCGCGTTGCAGCTGTTCGCTGATTGCTTTGAGCGCACCGGTGCCCCAAGCCCCGTTGCGTGTATCGATCGAAATATATCCACCCACAGCATAATAGAGTTGCAATTGCTTCGCGTTCGCGCTTTTCGCCGCCGCGTGCTGCGCCTGCAAAATGGTGGTTTTGATGGCTTCAACTACATCACGATATTTTATGATTTCCGACGCCACACCTACACCTCCCGCTTCCCTGTAACAACCTCGTAGATGAGGGATTGCTTGTAAGCTTTTAAATCTTCGACAATGGCCTTTTTAGAGGCAACGGACGAATCAACATTCGCATAAAGGGAATTTACAATCAAGAAGTGTGGTGATGGAATCGGACCCGGGGCGGCCCTGCGGTACGACCGTCCCGCCAGGCTCAGACTTGCCCGAGCGCCCATCCGGCCCTAAGCCTGGACGCCCCGGCAGGATGGGCGTTCGGGCGGACGGAGCAACCTGTGGGCACCTCATCCAACCCGCAGGCGGCGCACGTCGGCGCGCTGCCCGGACGCCATGGTGCCGGTCGACACCCCTGCTTCCGGCCGAGGCGCTACCTGCGGCGCTTCGCCGGCACGGCCCCCAAGCGCCTCCAGCCGCGCCTCGGCCTCTACGCGTGCCTGTTCAGGATGAAGGGGGACGACGGGAAGCGGCCCGAGATCGCAAGGGCGGCCCGCCATCCGATGACGACCGACGCGAGCTTCCGCAGCTCAACGCAGCCGTGTCATCACCACACTTCTTGACTGTAAGATTGGGAGTAAAGAGTCCCTCGGCATAGCCGGGGGACTCTGACTTACATACAAACGCTGAATCGAGGCTAACAATCTCGGCTCATTCTCTTACATTTCTAACCCGCAGCAAGAGTCATAGACCTTGTTCACGTGCGTGTGTTTTCCAATTGCTCTTCCGCAGACATGTGGTCAAATACACGGATTACAGAACCTATAGGATGCACTCTGTCAGATCACCATTGACATAAAGGTGATTGCATCGCGATTTATCCCTATCGATGCAGGTCACTATGCCTTCTTCAGCCGACTTTTACATCAGCCCCAAAACGGAACCGGTTCAAACGAAAGCTCGTGGCCGGGCTTCCCTATGCTCGCCAGATGAGGTAGCAGCGGTGGATCCTCGGGGTGCGTTCGAAGTCGTGCGGGATCGTGCGC
>CAZBEP010000112.1:0-6109 GCA_964490925.1 uncultured Eggerthellaceae bacterium
CCAAGGCCGCCGAGAAGGGCGGGCGCGCCATGTTCGTCCCCCGGGGCTAGGGGCGTCTCGCGGGGCAAGCCATCGGCACGTTTGTTCCAAAGCGGGCGGGCGAGGAGATGCCCGCCCGCCGAATCAAGAGGAGAGAGCGCATCCTTTTCAACGCACGCAGAGGGGAGAGACGCAATGGCGAACGACTACTACGAGAGACATCGCGGGGAGTCCGAATGGCAGGAAGGGGACTATACCGTCACGCGCACGACGGTTTGGTCGGGCCCTGGGTGCCATGACGGCTGCGGCGTTCTCTACTATGTCAAGGACGGCAAGCTCGAAAGGGTCGAGGGGGATCCCGACAACCCGTACAACCAGGGAACGCTGTGCATGCGTTGTCTCGAGATGCCCGAGTTTGTGAACAACGAGACTCGCCCGACCGGGCCGCTCAAGCGCGCCGGCGAGCGCGGCGAGAACAAATGGGAACCCATCAGCTGGGACGACGCTTACGACATCATCGAGGAGAAGGTTCGCTCCATCTGGGACGAGTACGGCGCGGAAAGCATCGCCTGCATGATGGGCACCGGACGCAACGCCTGCTGGCAGGTTCCGTACCTGTGCTACGCCGCATTCGGCTCACCGAACTTCTGCCTGGGCTTTCTGTCCGGCGAGTCCTGCTTCCAGCCGCGTTCCGCCGCGATGGCTTCGGTCAATGGAGACTTTCTGATCGCCGACTGCTCGCAGCAGTTCGAGTACCGCTACGATAGCGAGCGCACCGAGTGGGAGGTTCCGCGCTACATCGTGCTGTGGGGCTGCAACACCGTGGTGTCGAACTCCGACAACTTCTACGGCCACTGGGTCGTCGATTGCATGCAGCGTGGCTCGAAGCTCATCACCGTCGATCCGTCGCTCACGTGGCTCGCATCCCGATCCGAGTACTGGCTGCGCCTGCGCCCTGGTACCGACGGCGCGCTGGCACTGACGATGCTCAACGTCATCATCTCCGAGGATCTCTACGACCACGACTTCGTTGAGAAATGGACCTACGGCTTTGACGAGCTTGCCGAGCGCGTCAAAGAATGGACTCCCGAGCGCGGTGAGGAGGTCTGTTGGATCCCGAAGGAGACGATCATGGCGGCCGCCCGCGCCTATGCGCAGGCGCAACCGTCGACGATCCATTGGGGTCTGCCGATTGACCAGGCGGTCATGGGTATCCCGTCGGCCATGGCGATCAACGCCCTGTGGGCCATCACAGGCAATACCGACGTTCCGGGCGGCAACATCATCATCCGCAACGCCTACGATCAGAACGTGTCCTACAACTACGGCTATCAGACGCTGTCGCCTGAGATGCAGGCGAAGCGCATCGGTTCTGAGTACCCGCTTATGGCAAAGGCCGGGTTCAGCTCGACGGCGCATTCGGATTCGATCCTCGTCGCCATCGAGACGGGAGAACCCTATCCGATTCGGATGCTGTGGCTCCAGTCGACGAACCCCATCTCGAACATGGGTGCCGACGCGCCGCGTATCTACCGTGCTGTCAAGACGATCGACTTTGTAGTCGTGGTCGATCCGTTCATCACGCCGTCTGCCGTCGCCTTCGCCGACATCTTCTTGCCGGCGGCCATGAGCTGCGAGCGAAACACCCAGCGTGTGTGGTGGGTGCCGCTGCGCTCTATGAAGAAAGTTACGCAGTTCGCCGATGTTCGCTCTGACGATACGATCGTCACTGACCTCGGCCGCCGTCTGCATCCGGAAAACTTTCCCTGGACCGATGACATCGGCTGGACGAACGACATCCTTGTCAACGAGACGCCGGCGTACGGCGGCGACTTCGATCAGCTCTGCAAGGAGGTTTGGTCGTATCCGGAATTTCAGTACCGAAAGCACGAGAAAGGCCTTTTGCGCCCGGACGGCCAGCCCGGTTTCAATACGCCGACCGGCCGCATCGAGCTCTATAACACCGTGTTCTCGTTGTGGGGATACGACCCTTTGGCGGACTGGGACGAGCCGCATAACTCGCCGTACTCCACGCCCGAGCTGTTCGAAAAATACCCGTTCGTGCTCACGACGGGCGCTCGTTCCTTCGAGTTCTTCCACTCCGAGCACCGCCAGGCCGGCACGACCTCGCGCGAATTGCATCCGAACCCGCTATTCGAAATGAACGATAAATCAGCCGAGAAGCTCGGATTGCAGGACGGCGAGTGGTGCTGGATCGAGAACCAACGCGGACGCTGCCGCCAGAAGCTCCGCATCAACCCGTCGCTCGACGAGCGCGTGGTGCGCGCCGAGCACGGCTGGTGGTTCCCGGAGACCGAAGCCGCCGAACCGAACCTGTTCGGCACGTTCGACTCGAACATCAACAACCTCGTCCCGCAGTGCGACAACGGCGTGACCGGCTACGGCGCTCCGTATAAGAACCAACTCTGCCGGGTCTACAAGTGCACGCCCGAGAACAGCGAGGATCTGCCGAGCTACCACGTGACGCGTGTGAGCGGCTACTCGTATGCGGGCGCGGCGCTGGCCGGCGGCAGCAACAAGAGCAACGAAGAGGGGGTATCCGAATAATGAGCGCCTACGCCTTGGTCATCGACTACGAGTTCTGCACCGGCTGCCACGCCTGCGAGGTCGCCTGCCGCAAGGCGCTCGGCCTGCCGGGCGGGCAGTTCGGCATCAGGATCCTCCAGGACGGCCCGCGCGAGCTTCCGGGCGGCGGGTGGGAGTACAACCACCTGCCGATGCCCACGAGCCTGTGCGACCTGTGCGCCGAGCGCGTCTCCGAGGGCAAGGGGGCCTCCTGCGCCCACCACTGCCCGGCCCACTGCCTGTACTTCGGGGCGGTCGAGGAGATGGCCGCCAAGGCCGCCGAGAAGGGCGGGCGCGCCATGTTCGTCCCCCGGGGCTAGGGGCGCCTCGCGGGGTTGGAGCTGTTTGAGACGGTTCCATCTGTGCCCTTGCTGCGGCTTTCGAGGCGGCGATCCGTCAGACAGGGCGAGAAGCAGCGAATCGAGCAGCTGGTATGAGGGGCGTTCGTCGGTTTCCGCTTAGACGGCGGTCGGGAGACCGGCGAGAAAGTCAACGAGAAGAAAGGGTCAATCATGTGTTTCAGACCAGCCACTGTTGCGCCCGACAAGACGTGTCCGCAATGCGGTGAAAGCTGCAGTCCGGATCTTGGCGCGTGTCCCAAATGCGGAGCGGAGCTTCCGAAGATCGCCATGCCGGCGATGCCAGGCATCCCTGGGGCACCCGGCGCGCCGAAGCCTCCCGGAGCACCCGGAGCACCCGGCGCGCCGAGGCCTCCCGGGGCACCCGGGGCACCCGGCGCGCCGAGGCCTCCCGGGGCACCCGGGGCACCGTAGCCACCAGCGGCTTCCGACTCTTCATCGGAGGGCGCGAAGGGGTAGGCCCGCCTCGTACAGTCAAGGCGGGCGCGCGAGCACGCTATCGGACGGCGCCGCTAGGGGAGGCCGATTTTGATCGTGCTTCGTTGTCGGGTGCCGGCTCACAGGACGGGAGCACATGCATGGACGAATGCGCGTCAGAGCGACCGGCGGCGTATCAGAACTGTTTTGCAGTCGCCATCCCGCTGTTTCTCGTAGCGACTGCGGTGACGGTCGTTCAGTACAAAATACCGACAATCATGATGCCCCTCATGGAGCAATTCGGCATCGGATCGTCGACGGCATCATGGCTCATGTCCGTCTTCACGTTCATGGGCATCGTGTTTGCGCTGCCGGTCGGCATGATGGCGAGACGCTTCGGGCCGCGTGCCGTCATTCTTGCTGCCGTCGCGATAGCATGCGTCGCCTCTGCAGTGGGGGCGTTTTCTGACGGTGTCACCCTGCTGCTGACGACGCGGGCGTTCGAAGGGCTGGCGCTCGTCATGATTATCGCGTGCGGTCCGATCACTATCCAGTTGTGCGTCGATCCGAAGCGAACGGGGGTTGCGTCGGGTGTCTGGATGCTGGGAGGCATGCTCGGAGCCACGATCGCCGGGGTGATCACGCCGGCGATCTATGGGGCGGTGGGCTTTTCGGGGCTGTGGCTTACCGACGCCGCGATGATGCTCGCTGCCGGTGCCGTGTTTTTCTGCGTCGTCAGGATTCCTCCCCATGTGAGGCCTGCGGCGGAGCCGGGGCGGCCTCAGTCGGCCGCCGGAGCGTTTCTCGGCAGCTATCGGGTGTTCCTTCTCCCGAACACGCTGCTGTTCTTCGCTCCGTTCGCCGTGTTCCAGGTTTTGCTGCTGTCCGTCCTCACCTATGTTCCGACGTTTCTTCAGCAACAGGGCATGGATGCTTCGGTATCGGGGTTCGTCAGCACGCTTCCCATGCTGCTCGCAATCGTCTCCTCGATTGCGTTCGGCGCGCTCTCCGATGCGTTCGGGCGGCGAAAGCCGCTGTTCCTTGTCGGCATCGTCGCTATGGCGGCGTGCGTTCCGGTCATGATGACGAATATGGGCGTGCTTCTGTGGGTCGGAGTTATTGCCATGGGGCTGCTTGCCATGGGGGTTCCCACGGTCGCGATCTCCGCCTACCCCTCTATTCTCGGCGATGCGCGGCTCATGACGATAGGGATGGGAGTTCTCATGCTCGTGCAGAGCGTCGGCCAGTTTCTCGGCTCGCTCGTTCCTTCGATGCTGCTTGGGGCGGATCTGACGAACTGGTCTTTCTGCGCGACCATCCTGTGTATTGCGGGGCTGCTCGGGGCGGCTTCTGTGGTGGCGTGCCGATTTCGATAGCGGCGACTTATCTGTTCAGTTTGTGTTTGCGGGGGCGCTGGCGCTGCGATGTTCGGAGGGCTGCACCCGCATAGTCAAAGGAGTGTTTGACCGGCGTGCCGGTCGGAAAGGAGTTGCGCAATGGAAAAGATGCTCGGAACCGAGTGGGCGAGGCCTGATCGGCGGACGTTCCTGAAAGGAGTGGTCGCAGCCGGGGCGCTTGCGGCCTTTGGCGCTACGACGGGATGTAGCGCTTCAAGCGATGAGTCGTCGTCGAGCGCGTCGTCTGAGGGGGACGGCGCTACGTCCGAGTACGCCCAGGGGACGCCGGTGACGTACGCTGCCGATTATCTCGTTAGCCCCGATGCCGAATGGGAGGTTGTTACGATCGTCGAAGACAGCGGGCTTATCGAGGGCATGAATTTCAAAGACGGAGTTTTATGGTTCATCGACGTTGCGACTTCGAAGATCCACCGGGTGGAAAACGGCGAGGCGATCACCGTGTACGAAGACGCTACGCATGCCGCGATGCCGAACGGGGCAAAGTTCATTGACGACACGACGCTGCTCATCACCGATCGCGCTCAGGGGCTGTGCACGTTCGACACGGAGACGCTCGAATATACGGTCGTTCAGTCCGAATACGAGGGATCTCCGTTTCTCGGGCTCAACGACCTCGTGCTCGACGGTCAGGGAGGGGCATACTTCACCGACCCGGGGCAGTCGGACTGTCTGACGCGCGATGGCAGCGTGTACTATGTGAGCTACGGCGACGGTAGCTTTTCCGTCGAGCGGTTCGCGACGGGCATCGCATATCCCAACGGCATCACCATCTCGCCGGACGGGAATTATCTGTACGTTGCCGAATTCAATACGAACTCGATCATCTGCGTGCCCTCGAAAGCTTATACCGAAGGTAAGGACACCCCGTACGTCCTCGCCCGACTCACGGGGGGACATGGCCCGGACGGTGTCTTGACCGATGCGTCGGGCGCTATCTATGCGGCGCATCTCCATGCGGGCGAAGTCGTTGCCGTTGATGCGCGGGGTTACGAGATCGCCTCCATCCGTCTTCCCGATAGCGCCGGCACGCAAGTGAGCAACGTCGTCATTCACGATGGGTATCTGTATGCCTGCGAGTTCGGACAGGGGATCATCTGGCGCATTGCGATCAACGCAGAGCCGAACCCGATTGCCTGACGCCCGAGCCGCCGTCGTGTTCGCATCGACGGCGGCTCGGCCATATGCCGAAGCCGATGTCTGCGTCACCACAAACGCCGCCGTCCGATGGAGGTCGGGCGGCGGCGTTTGCGTATTTGCCGCCGAGGGCCAAACGCCGGATCGCCGAACGCCGAGCGCCCCGGCGTTTCTCCGGCGCGAGCCGGCCGTCTGCGCGCCCGCGTGTGGCGATCG
>CAZBEP010000113.1:0-6101 GCA_964490925.1 uncultured Eggerthellaceae bacterium
GGCGCGGGCGGCTCTCGAGGGCGTGCCGTGGTTTCCTTCTGATGTCAGTGTATCTGATCGCTGCGGCGTTGGGGGAGCGGAGCGCGGAGCTGTGGCGGAGCGTCCGCTCCGCCGGAAGCGCCCCGCCGGAAGCGCCCCGCCACGGCGCGCGGGTCGCTTGCGCGGTTTGCGTGGTGCTCGCTGCAATGTCCGCTCGTTTGCTGAGCATGTCGCTTCGTTTCGCGGACGCCTCAAAGCACGGTGGGCGGCGGGCGTGGTACCATGCTACGGTTCGCATGGGGGAGGTAGACGCGTCATGATCGTGGAAATTTTGAAGGCCCTGCTCATCGGAATCGTCGAGGGCATCACCGAATGGCTGCCCATTTCATCGACGGGGCACATGATCCTCGTCGACGAGTTCGTGCACCTCGACGTGTCGTCCGAGTTCCTTGAGCTGTTCCTCGTCGTCATCCAGATCGGCGCGATCCTCTCCGTCATCCTGCTGTACTTCGCGAAGCTCAACCCCTTCTCGCGCAAGAAGACCCCCGAGGCGCGCCGCAGCACGTGGCGGCTGTGGGGGATGGTCGTGGTCGGCTGCATCCCTGCGGCCGTCTTTGGCTTCGCGCTCGACGACTGGGTGAACGAGCACTTCTACAACAAGGTCACCGTCGCCGTCGCGCTTATCGCGTACGGCGTCGCGTTCATCGTACTCGAACGGCGCAACCGCCGCCTCGACGAGGAGGCGCGCGACGCCGTTATCGCCGAACGCGAGCAGGTCGCCATTCCGCGCGGCAGGCACGCCCGCCTCGATCCGATTCCGGAGCCCGCCGAAGCCGGAATCGACGAGGCCGTCGACGAGCAGCTTTTCAAGATCACCGACGTGTCGCAGATCGACTGGAAAACGGCGCTCAAGATCGGGTTTTTCCAGGTGCTCGCCATCGTCCCCGGCACGAGCCGGTCGGGTTCCACCATCATCGGCGGCATGCTCTGCGGCTGCTCGCGCACGGCGGCGGCCGAGTTCACGTTCTTCCTCGCCATCCCCATCATGTTCGGCTGGGGCCTCGTCAAATCGGCGAAGTTCTTCCTCGACGGCCTCGTTATGACGCAGACGGAGGTCGTCGTGCTCGTCGTCGGCGTCGTCTCGGCGTTCGTCGTGGCCGTCGTCGCCATCAAGTTCCTCATGGGCTACATCAAGAAGAACGACTTCACGGCCTTCGGAATCTACCGCATCGCCGTCGGCGCGCTCGTGATCGGGTACTTCGCGCTCGAGGTTCAGGGGCTGCTCCCGTAGAGCCTTGGCAACGGATCCCGTTTCCCAAGGACTCCGAAGCCGCCGGCAGCCCTCTTCGGCCCTCTTCGGATTCGCGAATCTTTCCGACGGGTCGCCATCGCGACTCCACGCGAACCGCTTTTCGCTATCATGGACGCACACGAGAGCCGCATTCGGCAGGTGCGAGCCCCCTGCCGGCCGTCTCGCCGGTGCCTCCGGCGCCTCGGGAGGGCGCTCGCGCCGCGCGGCCATACTCGGTACCGTTTTCGATGCAGGAGAGGAAGAGTCGATGTCAGAAGAGAACGCAACCCTCGCTGAGATCGAGAGGCATCGCGAAAAGATCGACGAGATCGACTGCGAGCTTGTGGCGCTCCTCAACAAGCGCGCGGGTCATTCGCTCGTCATCCGGGGACTCAAGCCGGGGGCGCACATGGGCCTCTACGACCCCAAGCGCGAAGAGGAGATCTTTGAAAAGGTCGCGAGCCTCAACGAGGGACCGCTCTACAACGAGCATCTTCGCGATATATATGCCGCCATTCTGAAAGTGATGAAGGAGACCCCGTCCGTATGATCGACACCGAACAGACAACGCAGGCGGCAGCCCAGGCGCCTGCGATCCCCCCCATTCCCGACCTGGGTGCCCGCACCGACGAGATCACCATCTACGCCGGCCCGTGCTCGATCGAGTCGACCGGGCAGTTCGACGAAGTTGCCGCCTGCATCGCGGAGCTCGGCCTGCACTGGGTTCGCGGCGGCGCGTTCAAGCCGCGCACGAACCCGCACTCGTTCCAGGGCTTGGGCGAAAAGGGCTTGAAGATCATGGCCGCGGCGGGCGAGAAGTACGGCCTAAAGACCCTCACCGAGGTCATGGACTCGGCTCACTGCGACATGGTGCACTCCTACGTGGACGGCCTGCAGGTGGGCGCGCGCAACTTCCAGAACTTCAGCCTGCTCAAAAACATCGGCCACGTGACGCGCGACTCGCGCAAGACGGTGCTGTACAAGCGCGGCTTCGCGGGCACGATCTCCGAATGGCTCGCCGCGTGCGACTACATCTCGGCCGAGGGCAACCGCAACATCGTGCTCTGCGAGCGCGGCATCCGCACGTTCGAGACGGCAACGCGCTTCACGCTCGACATCGCCGCAGTGCCCGTCATCCACAAGCAGTCGCTGTTTCCCGTCTGCATCGACGTGTCGCACCCGGCCGGCCAGCGCGACCTCGTGCCGTCGCTCGCCTACGCGGCGGTCGCCGCCGGCTGCGACTCGATCATGATCGAAGTGCATCCGAATCCGCCCAAGGCGCTCTCCGACGGCCCGCAGCAGCTCACGCCGGCGCAGTTCGTCGAGCTCGTCGCGAAGCTCCGCGAGATCGCGGCCGTGTTCGGAAAGAAGGTCGTGTAGCGCGCCGTGGGCGCCTACGCCCCGAGATAGCGCTCGAGGGCAGGCCAGGCGCGCACGGCGGTTTCGACTCCCTGCTCGTAGAGCGCGAGGAGCTTGTCGCGGTCGTGCTCGATGTTCGATACGCCGACCGGCTCCGGCGGCCAGATGACGAACACCCCGCCGTCGGCGTGCATGCTCTTGAGCACGCGGTACGTGCGGTTGTAATCGAAGTGGCGCGCCTCGGCGCGGTCGAGGTAGCTCGGGTACGCGGCGTAGCGCTGCCGCATGAGCGCCATGAGCTTGTTCGGCTGGCGGATGTAGTCCGCATGATGCGTGCAGACGACGATGCGCTTGTCTATCCCTTGGCGCACGCCCGCGATCCGCGCGTAGGCGATCGGCACGCTGTCGCAGGTGCCGCCGTCGAGAAGCTTTTTGCCGTCGACTTCGACGATGCTGCTCACGAGCGGCATCGACGAGGATGCCACAAGGTAGGGTATGCCGCTCGCCCCATCGGCGAGCTCGTGGTAGTCGGCCTTCCCCGTCTCAAGGTCGCTCGACACGGCGACGAGATTCATGGGCGACTCGTCGAACGCGCGGTAGTTGAAGGGATCGAGCCGGTTCGGCACCTCGTCGAAGGCGAACTCGCGTCCGTAGACGTTGCCTGTGGCGACGAAGCTGCGCACCGAAAGGTAGCGCCAATCTTCGCAGTACTTGAGGTTGATGAAGCAGCCGCGTCCGACCGCGCCTGCGACGTAGTTGTACCCGAACAGCGCCCCGGCCGACACGCCGACGACGTGCTCGCAGAGCAGCCCGCGATCGAGGAACACGTCGAGGACGCCCGCAGTGAACAGCCCGCGCATCGCGCCGCCCTCGAGCACGAGGTAGGCGCGCGTCGTCGTCTTGCCGGCGTAGGCGGGCGGGTAGTGCGGGTCGTCCGCCGGGTCGCCGCAGGCGGCGCGAGCCGCCTGCGCGTCGGCGACGATCTCGTCGAGGGTCTTGCGGGAGATCCCGCCGGTGGCGTCCATAGGCTCCTCCTCGGGGGCGGCAGGAGGCCGTGCCGCAGGTCGACGGCTTTCCGGTGCTGTCGGGCTTCGGTCTCGCCCCGTCGGATTCAGGGGCGCGGCGCGCTTCGGGTGGCACAGCGCGCTTCAGGCGGCGCCGTACGCGCCATTATAGTTCACGAAGCCGCCGCGCGCCGCCCTGCGTCGCCAAAGCGACAAGGCTCGCGATACAATGGGCGCGAAGGGAGAGGTATGCGCACGGATCGGGTCGCGCCCGCGTGCGCGCCGCGCGGCCGAGGCTTTGCGCGGCAGCAAGCCCAAAGGAGGCTTTCATGAGCGAGATCGTCTCGTCCTCAGATTTCCAGTCCAAGGTGCTCGACGCGCAGGGCAAGGTGCTCGTCGACTTCTTCGCCGCGTGGTGCGGGCCGTGCCGGATGGTCGCCCCGGTGCTCGACGAGGTTGCCGCAGAAAAGGCCGGGGAAGTGACGGTCGTCAAAGTCGACATCGATCAAAGCCCCGACATCGCCCGCCGCTACGGCGTCATGAGCGTTCCGACGCTCGCGCTCTTCGAGAACGGCGAGATCGTGCGCCAGAAGGTCGGCGCGCAGCCGAAGCAGGACATCCTCTCGCTCATCGGGTAGGAGAGCGCCATGGGCATCGAAGACGCGCTTGAGACGGTCGACCTCGCCGTCATCGGCGCCGGCCCGGCGGGACTGGCCGCCGGCGTCTACGGCTCGCGCGCGGGTCTGTCGACCGTGCTGCTCGATCGCATCTCCTCGGGCGGGCAGCTTGTGCAGACCGACCATCTGGAGAACTACCCGGGCTTCGCGCAGGACGTCGACGGGTTCGACCTCGCCTGGGCGATGCGCGAACAGGCCGTGCGCTTCGGCGCGCGCATCGTGTCCGAGGACGTGCAGTCGGTCGATCTGTCCGCCGACCCAAAGACGATCGCGACGCCGTTCTGCAAGTATCGCGCGCGTGCCGTGATCCTTGCGACGGGGGCGCGCCCGCGCAGGCTCGGCGTCGACGGCGAAGGAGCGCTTACAGGTTCGGGCATTTCGTACTGCACGACCTGCGACGGCAACTTCTTCCGCGGCGAGGACGTCGCCGTCGTCGGCGGGGGCGACACGGCGGCGACCGACGCGCTCTACCTCGCGCGCATCTGCAGCCGGGTGTACCTCGTGCATCGGCGCGACGAGCTGCGTGCGACGGCGATTTACCGCGAGCGCCTTGAGGCCGCGGAAAACGTCGAGTTCGTGTTGAGCGCGACGGTGAGACGGCTGCTGTCTGCCGAGGGCAGGCTTTCCGGCATCGAGGTTGCCGACGTCGCGACGGGCGCGACGCGCGAGATCGCCTGCGCGGGGCTGTTCGTGGCGGTCGGCATCGAGCCGAACACGGCCTTCCTTGCCGGGGCGCTGCCGACCGACGGGGCGGGATACATCGTCGCGGGCGAGACGTGCGAGACGGGCGTTCCCGGCGTCTACGCCGCAGGCGACATCCGCACCAAGCCTTTGCGCCAGGTGGTGACGGCCGTGGCCGACGGCGCCGTGGCCGCCGAGCGCGCCGCCGAGTGGCTCGCAGCGCGCGGATAGGAAAACGAAGGCCGCAGGCGACCGGGGCGCGGCCTTGACGCGTCTGCTACCATAGTGTTTGGCAATTTCGCGCCCGTTCGCGTTGCGAGCGGGCGCTTTCATGTGATCCGCGGCGTTCGAGAGGGAATACGAGATGCAGGGAACGACGATGCGCGAAAAGCTCGCGAAGATCATCGAAGCCTACGAAGAGCTCCAGACGAAGATGGGAGACCCGGCGGTGCTCGCCGACCAGAAGGAGTACAACCGGCTCGCAAAGGAGTATTCCGACCAGGGGCCTCTTGCCGCGAAGGCGCGCGAGTACCTGCAGGCGTGCGACGACATTGACGACGCGAAGGAGATGCTCGACGATGCCGACCTGCGCGACTTCGCGCAGGAGACGATCGCCGCCGCCGAGGCGAAGCTGCCTTCGCTCGAAGAGGACATCAAGTTCATGCTCATCCCGGCCGACCCCGCCGACGAGAAGGACATCATCGTCGAGATCCGCGCAGCGGCCGGCGGCGACGAGGCGGCCATCTTCGCTGGCGACCTCTACAAGATGTATCTGCGCTTCTGCGAGTCGCGCAAATGGAAGGTCGAGACCCTCGACGTGTCTCCTTCCGAGGCGGGCGGCTACAAGGAGATCCAGTTCAAGGTCAAGGGCGACAAGGTCTACTCCGTCATGAAGTTCGAGTCGGGGGTTCACCGCGTCCAGCGCGTCCCCAAGACGGAAAGCCAAGGCCGCATCCACACCTCCACGGCGACAGTGGCGGTGCTTCCCGAGGCAGACGAGATCGACGTCGAGATCAACGAGAGCGACCTGCGCATCGACGTGTACCGCGCCGGCGGTCCGGGCGGCCAGTGCGTCAACACGACCGACTCCGCAGTGCGCATCACGCACCT
>CAZBEP010000114.1:0-6082 GCA_964490925.1 uncultured Eggerthellaceae bacterium
CGTGGCAGACGACCAGTGCTGGCTCGACGACCCCTTCGAGAGCGCACCCCTCGGCCGTTTTTGACGAGCCGGGCCGTCCAAAGGCCAAAATCCGCATGCGGGCGGGTCGGAGACGGGTCTTTCGGGTCTTTCGCCTTATGGGGGAACTTTGAATAGCGCCAGCTCGTGGTAGAATAAGCCGACGCATGTCCTGATGCGGGGCGCACGGAAGCGAAGGCCGCGCGCCGCACAGGTAGTTTCGACGCGGCATGCTGGGTGGAAGGACGATAATGGACGAAACAGGGGTCATGGGGCTGCTCGAAGAGCTCTCGATTCTGCTCGAGGATTCAAAGCCGGTGTTCGGGAAGAGCAACCTCCGTCAGGTCGACATCGCCCAGGCGTTCGAAATCATGGACGAGATTCGCGACACGTTTCCGAGCGAGTTTGCGCAGTCGCGCCAGATCGTGCGCGAGCGCCAGAGCCTGCTCGACGACGCCGAGGCTGAGGCGAACCGCATGATCGAGGACGCTCGCAGCCAGGCCATGACGATCGCGAGCGAACAGGAGATCGTGCGCATCTCCCAGCAGCAGGCCGACCAGATCCTCGCCGATGCGCGCGAACTCGAGCGCCAGACGCGCGCCGGCGCCGAGGACTACGCCGACGAGGTGTTCTCCCATATCGAGCAGAGCCTCGACACGCTGCTGTCCAACGCACGCCGTTGCCGCGACCGCCTGAACGCCAACTCGGCGGCGGCGCGCTAGCGGGCGGCCGTCTTTTCGGCAGGGAGGAAGAAGGCGCCTTTCCCATGCGCGAACTGAAGCTCGAGGTGCCGGCAGCGCTCTTTGCGCCTGCCGCGCACGGGCATTTCGAAGGAACGTACGACCTCGCCGCGCCCGCATCAAACCCGAATGCCTCCTCCGTCGCGGAGCCGATGTCGTGGTCGGTCGACCTTACGAACACGGGGGATGCGATTCTCGTCACGGGAAGCGTCGAGGGAGTCGTCGCGACGCCGTGCGCGCGCTGCCTCGAGGAAGCGCGCGTGCCCATCGTCGGGGAGATCGAGGGGTACTTCCTCATCGGTTCCGCCGCTGCGGCGCCCGAGGGCGCAGACGACGAGTTCGACGTCCTGCCCGACGACAACATGATCGACCTCGCCTCGCTCATCGGCGCGGCGGTGCTGCTCGAGGCACCGCTCATGCCGCTGTGCGACGAGGGCTGCAAGGGGCTGTGCCCGACGTGCGGCGCGAACCTCAACGAAGGGGCGTGCGCCTGTTCGCCGCCTTCGGGCGACGGAGCCGCCGCGAACCCGTTCGCAGCGCTTGCGGGGTACTCGTTCGAATGACGCGCGCCCGTCGGCGGAAGCCCGGAGCGCGCCTCTCGCCGGCCGACATCGGCGCGCGGGCCGTTCTGGCGAAATTCCTCGGATACTACCGCCCGTATCTGCTCCTGTTTTCCTTGGATCTTTTGTGCGCGACGGTGCTCGCGGCGATCGACCTCGCATTTCCCCAGTTCCTGAACTTCTTCACGAAGGACTTCTTCCTGCGCCCGGCCCAGGAGATCCTCTCCGCGCTCGGGTGGATCGCGCTGCTGTTCGTCGGACTCTACCTCGTGCGCACGGCCTGCCAGTACTTCATCACGGCTTGGGGCCATATCATGGGCGCCCGCATGGAGGCCGACATGCGGCGCGACCTGTTCGACCAGTACCAGCGTCTGAGCTTTTCCTACTACGACCGCAACAACACCGGCGAGATGATGAGCCGCCTGCTCACCGACCTCTTCGACATCTCGGAGCTCGCGCACCACGGCCCGGAGAACCTCTTCATCTGCACGCTCAAGATCGTCGGGTCCTTCGCGCTGCTGTTTCTCGTGAACGTGCCGCTCACGGCGATCATGCTCGCGGCCACGGCCGTCATGTCGGCGTACTCGTTCTGGCGCAACTACCGCAAGCGCATGATATTCCGCGAGAACCGCGCCCGCATGGCCGACGTCAATGCGAGCGTGCAGGATTCGCTCGGCGGCATCCGCGTCGTGAAGTCCTTCGGCGGCGAGGCGGCCGAGATGCGCAAGTTCGACCTCGCCAACGAGCGCTTCATCGACACGAAGGTGCGCTCGTACTCGTTCATGGGCTCGTTCCATGCGGCGAACTCTCTGTTCACGGGCGTGCTGTACACGACAACGGTCGTCGGCGGGGGGTTCTTCGTCGCGCAGGGGTCGCTCCAGGTGACCGATCTCGCCATCTATGCGCTCTACATCGGCATCTTCATCTCTCCGGTCGAGCAGATCATCAACTTCACCGAGACGCTGCAGAAAGGCTATGCGGGCTTCCGCCGCTTCGTCGAGGTGCTGAGCCTGCGCCCCGACATCGCCGATGTGCCGGGCGCCCGCCCGATCGAGGAGGCGTGCGGCGGGGTGCGCGGACACGTGAGCTACCGCAGCGTGCGCTTCTCCTACGACGGCGAACACGATGTCTTGCAAGGGCTTTCGCTCGACGTGCCGGCGGGCGCGACGGTGGCGCTCGTAGGGCCGAGCGGGGGCGGAAAGACGACGACGTGCTCGCTGCTGCCGCGCTTCTACGACGTGACGGGCGGGTCGGTCGAGATCGACGGCATCGACGTGCGGGAGGTGAAGGTCTCCTCGCTTCGAGCCGCCATCGGCATCGTGCAGCAGGACGTGTACCTCTTCAACGGCACGATTCGCGAGAACATCGCCTACGGGCGCCCGGGCGCGACCGATGCGGAGGTCGAGGAGGCGGCGCGGCGCGCCTGCGTCGATGCGTTCGCGCGCGAACTGCCGGACGGCTACGACACGTACGTCGGAGAGCGGGGAGCGCGGCTTTCGGGCGGGCAGAAACAGCGCATCTCGATCGCGCGGATGTTCCTCAAGGCGCCGCGGATCCTCATCCTCGACGAGGCGACGAGCGCGCTCGACAACGAGAGCGAGCGCGTCGTGCAGGACTCGCTTGCGGAGCTTTCGCGCGGGCGTACGACGCTTGTGATCGCGCATCGGCTCTCGACGATCAAGGGAGCAGACGCGATCGCCGTCGTCGACGACGGGCGCGTCGTGGAGTTCGGCACGCACGCGGAGCTGCTCGCTCTCGGCGGCACCTATGCGCGCTACTACCGCATGCAGTTCGGGGACGAGCGGGTTGCCGCCCCGTTTCCGGCACGGCTTGCCAACGCGGGCGATTCGCTCTAATATAAACAACTGCTGATTTTCCCGGCGCCTCGTCTTTGCGCGCTGCGGAACCGTATTCGCAAGCTACAAAGGAGTTCAGCTACATGGCAGTCAAGATTCGCCTCGCCCGTCACGGCGCGAAGAAGCGCCCGTACTACCGCATCGTCGTCGCCGACGCGCGTGCGCCGCGCGACGGTCGCTTCATCGAGGAGGTCGGCCGCTACAACCCCTGCACCGAGCCTTCGATGGTCAAGATCGACTTCGAGAAGGTCGATAAGTGGCTTGCGAACGGCGCCCAGCCGACCGACGTCGTCGCGCGCCTCATCAAGACGGCTCGCAGCGAGGAAGCGTAAGACCGATGGCCGAGCTTTCCGAGGACGTCGCCGGCCTCGTCGACGCCGTCGTGCGCCCGCTCCTCGACGTCGAGGAGGACCTCTCCATCAATACGATCAAGGAAGAGGACGGTACGATCTACGTCGAGATTCACGTGAACGAGGAGGACGCCGGCAAGGTGATCGGCCGTCAGGGCCGCGTGATCAAGGCGATCCGCACGCTCGCCCGCGCCTGCGCGGCGCGCGAGGGGGTCCGCGTCGAAGTGGAGCTCATCGACTAGATGGGGGAGTGGGTCGACGTCGCCGTCGTGACGAGCGCGAAAGACCGCACCGGGAAGCTCGTCGTGCGCGGCACGGCGGGCTTTTCACTTGCCCTGTTCGAGGGCGTCGAGGTCGCGTTCGCGCCGCCGGTGATCGACGCGCCGCGCCGCGCGCGCGTCGAGGCGCTGCGGCCGCTGTCCGACACGTCGGCGAACGCGCGCTTCGATGCGGTGCCGACGGCCGACGTCGCGCGGATGCTCGTGGGGTGCCACGTGCTCGTGCGCGCGAAAGACCTCAAGGCCGCCGGCGGCGAGGCCCCTGCGGCGTCCGTCGAGGGGTTTTCCGTCTTTGACGAGGCGGAAGGGGAGATCGGTTCCGTGAGCCGCGTTCTCGAAAGCCCCGGCCAGCCGCTTCTCGAGGTCGCGCGCCCCGACGGCCGCACGGCGCTTGTGCCGCTCGTCGACGAGATCGTCGTGCGCGTCGACGAGGACTCCCGCCGCATCGACGTCCGCGCGCCGCGCGGCCTGTTCGACCTGTAGCGCCCCGGCCGCCCGGCCGCGCCCCTCGGCCTCCCACGAAAGCGGGCCGCCATGCTGATAGAGACCATCTCGACGTTTCCCGACATGTTCGCCTCCGTCATGGGCGCATCGATGATGCGGCGCGCCGCAGAGAAGGGCGCCATCGAGTTTCGCGCCTACGACCTGCGCGACTGGACGCACGACCGGCACCGCACGACCGACGACGGCCCCTACGGCGGAGGCGGCGGGCTGGTGATGAAGTGCGAGCCGATCTTCGAGGCTCACGACGACGTCTCCGCGCGTTCCGCGACGCCCCCGACGACGATCTTCCTCGCGCCGACGGGCGAGCGCTTCGACGACGCGGCGGCCTGCGAGCTTTCGCGCGAGCCGCGCCTGCTGTTCGTCTGCGGCCACTACGAGGGCATTGACGAGCGGGCTTATGCGCTCGCCGACCGCGTGCTCTCCATCGGCGACTACGTACTCACGAGTGGCGAGCTCGCGGCGATGGTCGTCATCGATGCCGTCGTGCGCAAGCTCCCCGGCGTGCTCGGCGCCGAAGGCGGCGCGCTCGACGAGAGCTTCTGCGGGGGTTTGCTCGAGTATCCGCAGTACACGCGCCCGGCAAGCTTTCGCGGTATGGACGTGCCGGACGTGCTTCTCTCGGGCGACCACGGGGCGGTTGCCCGCTGGCGGCGCGAGCGCAGCCTCGAGCGCACGGCGCGCCTGCGCCCCGACCTGCTCGCACGAGCCGACCTCAGCGCTGATGATCAGAAGTTTCTGCGGAATGTACGTAATTTGCCGCCAGCTGCGCGCCTGTAGGCGCAGGCGGCTTTGGGGAAGCGTTATGATGCGGGGCTGGCGCGATTCGCCCCGGTCGTCCGCCGCGCAGCGGGGCGGGCGGGCAGACGGCAGCGACAGCGAAGCGAAAGGATCGCCCCCGCATGGATTCCGAGAAGAATGGCGAACGGGAACGGCATGGATGTTTGAGGGCGGTCGGAAGCGTTCTCGGAACGGCGGCGCTCGTATTCGTCTTTGTCTGGCTGCTCACGACGTTCGTCGTCGGCGCATACAGCATCCCGTCGGGATCGATGGAGGACACGATCATGACGGGCGATATGATCTTCTCGGAAAAGGTGTCCTACCACTTCCGCGATCCCGAGGCCGGCGACATCGTGACGTTCGAGGATCCCGAGATTCCCGGACGAACCCTCGTGAAGCGCGTCATCGCCACCGGAGGGCAGACGGTCGACCTCGTCGATGGGCAGGTCGTCGTCGACGGCGTGGCGCTTGACGAGCCCTATACGAACGGCTTGCCGTCAGAACCGCTGTCGACCTCGACGATCACCTACCCGTACACGGTACCGGAGGGGTACCTGTGGGTGATGGGCGACAACCGCACAAGCTCGCAGGATTCCCGTTTTTTCGGCGCCGTGAGCGCCGATTCCGTGACGGGGCGCGCCTGCTTTGTGTACTGGCCGCTCAACCGGTTGGGGCTGCTTTCGTAGCGGGTTCCCGTCGGGTCGGCAAAGCGCGGCCGCAGCGCACGAAGCGGCACAGCGAGCATGCGAGGAGAGCCATGTCGAAAGACTTCTCAGCCGAAACGGGGGTCTCGCGCGCTGCGGCGCCGACGTTCCAGGACGTCATCATGAGCCTGCAGCAGTACTGGGCAGCCCAGGGCTGCGTCGTCTTGCAGCCCTACGACAACGAGGTCGGCGCCGGCACCTTCCATACCGCCACGACGCTGCGCTCGCTCGGGCCGGGCGCGTGGCGCTGCGCCTACGTGCAGCCGTCCCGCCGTCCCACCGACGGGCGCTACGG
>CAZBEP010000115.1:0-3077 GCA_964490925.1 uncultured Eggerthellaceae bacterium
TCGCGGGCGCGCGCGCCGACGAGACGGGACGCTAGCCTTATGGGATTTACGGTGAACAGCCCCGGCGCCATGACGACGGTTCAGGATTTCGGCCGCATCGGCTACCTGAGCAGCGGGTTCTCGCCGTCGGGAGCCATGGACCGACGGGCGTACGCGATCGCGAACATCCTCGTCGACAACGACCGCAACGCGCCCGTCCTCGAGTTCTGCCTCGCCGGCCCCACGCTGCGCTTCACGACGAACACCTACATCGCCATCACCGGCGGGGACTTCTCGCCCTGCATCGACGGCGCCCCCGTGCCGAGCTACCGCGCGCTCGCGGTCGCGCGCGGGTCGGTGCTCTCGTTCGGCGGGCCGCGCACCGGCGTGTACGGGTACCTCGCCGTCACCGGCGGCAGCGTCCGCGTCGAAGAGGTCATGGGGAGCCGATCGACGAACCTCAGATGCGGCGTCGGCGGCTGGCAGGGGCGCGCGCTCGCCACGGGCGACTACCTGCCGTTCGTGGCAAAAAACGTCGACTACCTGCCGAATCTCGAATCGCACGAGCTTATGCCCGACGACGTGTTCTACGGGTTCTCCGACGACGTCGTGCGCCTGCGCGCCGTTGCCGGCCCGCAGGAATACATGTTCACGCCCGCAGGCATTGACACTTTCTACGGAGAGACGTTCACGACGACGACGCAGTGCGACCGCATGGGGTTCCGCCTCGACGGGCCGAAGGTCGAAACCGTTCGCGGATCGGACATCGTGTCGGACGGCATCGCGCTCGGCGCCGTGCAGATACCCCCGCACGGGCGTCCCATCATCATGCTCGCCGACCGCCAGACCACCGGCGGCTATGCGAAGATCGCAACCGTCGCGACGGTCGACGTCCCCAGGCTCGTGCAGTGCGGGCCAGGCCGCCGCGTCGCCTTCGACCGCGTGAGCGTCCAGGAGGCGCAGCGCCTCTACCGCGAGGAGGACGCCTTTCTGCACGCGCTCGAAAAGAAGGTTCGCCGCCCCTGCTACGGAGGGGTGTCGCCGCGACGCACGGCACGGCGGCTCACGCCCATCCTCGAAGCGCAGGCGATCAAGCACCGCGCGCAGAAGCCGTGGATCGAGCGGGGCGCCGGCGAATGAGCGCCCAAGCGGACGGCGGCGGACGGAACCTCGGAGAAGCCTCACGAAAGAGCGAGGAGCGCGACATGGACACCACACCCATCACCGAACTCATCGCGATCATGGACAACGCGAGCCTCACGGCGCTGCGCTACGACGACGGAAGCGTGAAGATCGAACTCGAGCGGTCGACCAGCCCTCTTTCCGCCACGGCGCTGCCGCTCATGGCCGAGCGCGTGAGCGACCTTCTGCACGCGCGCGACGGGACTCCGAAAGCGACGGCCGGCGCGCCTGCGGCGCCCCTTGCGGACGACGACGCAACCACGCTCGTTCGCAGCCCCATGGTGGGCACGTTCTACACCGGGCCAAGCCCCGACGAGGACCCCTTCGTGCAGGTCGGCCAGGAGGTGCTCACCGGCCAGACGCTCGCCATCGTCGAGGCGATGAAGATGATGAACGAGATCACCGCGCCCGCCCCCGGGATAGTCGCAGAGATCCTTGCGGCCAACGGCACGCAGGTCGAATACGACCAGCCGCTCTTCCGCATCACGACCGTCGGCGCGAGCGCGTAGGGCGCCGCCATGTTCGACAAGATCCTCATCGCGAACCGCGGCGAGATCGCCGTGCGCATCATCCGGGCCTGTCGCGCGATGGGCATCGGGACGGTCGCCGTGTATTCGACGGCCGACCGCCACTCGCTGCCCGTCTACCTTGCCGACGAGGCCGTATGCATAGGGCCGGCGCCCGCGCGCGACTCCTACCTCAACACGACGGCCATCCTGTCGGCCGCCGTCGGGACGCATGCCGACGCGATTCACCCCGGCTACGGGTTCCTTTCCGAAAACGCGACGTTCGCAAAGCTGTGCCGCGACAACGGCATCGCGTTCATAGGGCCTCCCCCCGAAGTCATCGACCGCATGGGGAACAAGGGGCAGGCACGGTGCACCATGATGGAGGCGGGCGTGCCCGTGATCCCCGGCTCCGACGGGGCAATCCACGACATCGACCGCGCGCTCGACGAGGCGCGCCGTATCGGGTGGCCCGTCGTGATCAAGGCGTCGTCGGGCGGGGGCGGCAAGGGCATGCGCGTCTCGGAGTCCGAAGAGGACTTCGCCGAGCAGTTCGGCATCGCGCAGCGCGAAAGCGTCAACGCCTTCGGCGACAACACGATGTACCTCGAGCGCTTCGTGCGGAACCACTTCCACGTCGAGGTGCAGATCGCCGCCGACGCCTGCGGCAACGTCGTGGCCCTTGGCGAGCGGGACTGCTCGGTGCAGCGCAACCATCAGAAGATGATCGAGGAAAGCCCCTGCCCCAACCTCGACGAGGATCTGCGCCGGCGCATGATGAGCGACGCCGTCAAGGCGGCCCGCGCCGTCGGCTACACGAGCTGCGGCACCGTCGAGTTCCTGCTCGACCAGGACCGCACCTACTACTTCATGGAGATGAACACGCGCATCCAGGTGGAACACTGCGTCACCGAGATCATCACGCACACCGACCTCGTCGGCGAGATGATCCGCATCGCGGCGGGCGAAGAGCTTTCGTTTTCGCAAGACGAGATCAGGGTACAGGGCAGCGCGATAGAGTGCCGCATCAACGCAGAGGTCCCCGAGAAGGGCTTCATGCCGAGCCCCGGAACGATATCCCAGATACACCTGCCGGGCGGCAACGGGGTCCGCGTCGACACGGCGGCCTTCGACGGGTCGGAGATATCGCCGTACTACGACTCGCTCATCGCGAAGATCGTCGTGCGCGGGCGCGATCGGAAAGAGGCGATCGCGAAGATGCGCACGGCGCTCGAGGAGATGGTCGTCGTCGGGGTCGAGACGAACCTCGACTTCCAATACGCGATCCTCGAGAACGAGACGTTCAAGGCCGGCAAGGCCGACACCGGCTTCATCGAGAAGTTCCTCCGCGGCGAGGCATGAGGGAGCCGGCCGCAGAACGGGGCGGAACGGGAGACGAAGCGGCGGCGC
>CAZBEP010000115.1:3177-6027 GCA_964490925.1 uncultured Eggerthellaceae bacterium
GCGGCGGCTCAGCGCCCGGCGTCGAGAAGCGCCTTGCGCGAGAAGAAGTTCCACAAGGTGACGATCGCCGCGACGCCGAATTTCGCGATGCGGTAGTCGATGCCGACGCCGTCGGTCGCGACCCACAGGAGCAGGTCGTTGATGCCCAGGCCGATCGCGGCGAGCACGACGAATATGGCGAACTCGCGCCGTCGGGTCATGCCCGCCTTGTGGCGGAACACGAAGCGCATCGACATGAAATAGTTGACGACAACCGAGGCCACGTACGACACCGTGGCGGCGGCGACGGAATCGAAGCCGACCGCCTCGACGAGCAGCACCATGATGCCGTAGTCGATGGCGAAGGCGAGCAGCCCGACGCCTGCGAACTTCGAGAACTGGACGACGAGCGCCCGAAGGGTCGCGCTGCCGGAACGGTTCTGCAGCATCCGCATCGCGCACCTCCTCGCCGCCGCGCCTCTCACATGCCGCCGGACGACGGCAGCCTCTTATCATACGCCACCGTCCTCCGAACCCGCCGCTACGGCCGAACGTTTCAGGAAGGAGCAAGGGATGCCGCATGCGATCGGGCGCGCGAGCGGCCCAGCTCTCCCCGCAGCCGCGCAATGCGAACTTTCTCCGAAGCTCTCGCCCGAGGCGCCTTCAACCCGCGCATCTGTTGATATGTGATATGGTGCGAGGCGAGACGAAGGCAATGCGGATCGGAGGCATCTATGGAACAGACGGATATCGGCATGCGGCGCGACGGCGAGCCTCCGCGCCCCGGGCGAATCGCGCGCGCCGCCGGTGCGGCGCTGCTTGCGATCGTCCTCGCGGCAGGTCTGCTGCCGCCGGCGCTGGGATCGGCGTTCGCCTCGGAGGAAGCGGCCAACGCCCCTGAGCCGGCCGGCATTATCGTCGTCGTCGAGGAGGACGGCGCGACGACGCTCTCCGCCGATGCGGACGCAGCCGAGTCGACCGCCGCCGTCGTCGACGAGCTCGAGGACGCCGGCATGACCGTCACCGGCCAGACGGAGCGCTCCGACGGGTCGATCCTCGTCTCCGCCGAGCCGGCTGACGGCGAATCCGCCGAGGACGCGCTCGCCCGCGCGGCAGACCTTCCCGGCGTCTCCTCTGTGCAGCTCGATTATTCTTACGAGCTCATCGACGGCGTCGAAAGCGACTCCGAGGAAGGCGACGCGGCGAAGCTGCTGCGCCTCACCGCCGACGCGCTCGGCGACGCGGCGGGGATTCTGTCGTTTCGGCCGTTCAACGACCCCTACGCTCTCGAAGCCTCCGCCGACGCGAGCCCGAACGCCTACTGGCTCTACACGACGAACCTCGTCGAAGCATGGTCGGCCGCCGCAACGACCAACCCCGTCGCCATCGCCGTGATCGACACCGGCATAGCCGCAAGCCACGAGGATCTTGCCGCCGCGATCCGCACCGACCTCGCCTGGGACTCCTACAACGGCAAGCCGCTCGACACGACGGCGTTCTCCGAAGGCGACAACGGCGGACACGGCACGCACGTCGCAGGCATCGCCGCCGCCGTCCCGAACAACGGCGTCGGCACGGCCGGCGCGTCGTACGGCGCGACGATCGTGCCCGTCAAGGTCGTGGGAGACACCACGACCCGCCTCGCATCGACGACCTCCCTCATCAGGGCATACGAATACCTGTTCGAGATCATCGACGGGGGACGCGTCGAGGGGCTGCGCGTCGTGAACCTGAGCCTTGGCAGCTATTCCGAGGCCATGAACGACACGCTGCTCCGCACGACGATCGAGCGGGCGCGCAACGTCTACGGCATCGTCACGGTATGCGCGGGAGGAAACGGCGAGAACAACCGGCCGGTCACCGACCCCATCTACCCCGCCGACTTCGATGCCTGCGTGTCGGTGACTGCGCTCACGGCAGAGGGCATGAACATCTCGTGGTCGGACTACAACGAGTACAAAGACATCAGCGCCCCCGGCGAATACATATGGGCGACCTACCCCGTATCGCTCACGAGAAGCACGGCGTATCCCGGTTACTACGCGCAAAGCGGAACCTCGATGGCAGCTCCCATCGTCGCAGGGACGTTCGCCCTGCTCTTTTCGATCGACCCCGACGCGACCGTCGATGAGGCATGCGAGGCGATCTACGAGACGGCCCGCGAGATCGTCGACCCCGACAACGACCGGCGCGAGACGAGCGGCAGTCATGGGGCCATCGACGCGGCAGCGGCCGTCGAGTACCTGACCGGGCTCGACCTCGACGCCGGCGACTACCCCGACGTCGCCAGCAACGCCTGGTACGCCGACGCGGTCGCGTATGTGTCGCAGCGCGGGGTGATGTCCGGCTACGACGAGGGCGCCGGCGAGCTTGCCGGGTACTTCGCCCCCGAAGCCATCGTGACGCGCGCCCAGGCCGCGCAGATGCTCTACAACCTTTACGCCGACGGGGCGGTCGCGGATCCGACGGACAAGCCCGACGTCAACCAGTCCGCCTGGTATGCGACGGCCGTGAACTGGGTCGTGTCCTCCGGGCTCATGACCGGCTACGACGACGGCACGAACCGCTTCGCCCCCGACGCGACGCTTACCCGCGAGCAGCTTGCGATCGTTCTCTTCAGGGCATCCGAGGTGACCTCTATCGCCAACCCGGACGCGTTCGCCGCGCTCGAGGGCAGCGAGGAGACGAGCCCTTGGGCCGTCGAAGAGATGACGTGGGCGGTCGGCAACGGCGTGATCAATGGCAGCGAGGTTGAGCCGGGCAGGCGCGTCCTGCTGCCGCAGAACGGCACGACGCGGGCGATGGTCGCCCAGGTGTTCATGAACGCGATCGAAGCGGGCATCCTGTAAGCCGGGGCGAGGCAGCGGCCGG
>CAZBEP010000116.1:0-2446 GCA_964490925.1 uncultured Eggerthellaceae bacterium
CCCCGTCTGCGCCCCTACGGCGTGCCCTACCCGAAAAAACGTGGCGAAACGGCAGGATATGGGTGGAACCGGGCGAAAGCGCGGCGGATTTCGGTTGAGGTAACTTCAGGCTAACATTTCAATGGGAACCGTCCCGCTTTTTTCGGCAAGGAGGTTTCCGTGAGCCTTTCTGAATCCCTTGGCGCGCAGGCCGCACCGGCGAAGCTGTCCGTCAAAGACCTCGTGCTCGTCGGCGTGCTCGGCGCCGTCGCCGGGGCGGTGTGCATGGTCATCAGCCTTCTGTGCGGCATGTCGCCCATCACCAACCCGCTCTACGCCATCATATCGGCCGTCCCCGTCGGCATCGTGTACATGCTCATGCTCGCGAAAGTGCCCAAGCGCGGCGTGTTCACGATCGCCGGCGTCGTCTACGGCGCGATCTTCCTCGCGATGGGGTGCTTCTGGTTCGTCGTCGTGTGCTTCCTCGCGGGCAGTGTGATCGCCGACGCGATCATGTGGGGCAATCCGCGCAGCGTCGCGCGGATGTCGGTGGGCTACGCGGTGAGCGTCGCGGGGCTCTCCTTCGGCTACAACGGTGCCATCGTGCTCATGCGGCAGACGTTTTCCGAGGTCATGGACAGAAACGGCATTCCCGCCGAGTACGCGGACGCGCTCAACTCCTTTGTGTCCGACCCGATGCTCGCCGTATTCACGCTTGTCGCGTTCGCCGCCGGGCTGCTCGGAGCGCTCGTCGGCCGCAAGGTTCTGGTGAAGCACTTCGTGCGCGCAGGGCTTGTGGGCGCGTCGAAGGCCGCGTAAGCGGGTCGGCCGCAATGGACGGGCGTGCCGCGCCCGCGCCCGTTTCGGCGCAGGAGGCCGAGGGCGCGGGGAGGCTCGGGCATGACGCTGCAGAGGCGCGCCGCCGCATCGAGGCGTTTCCGCGCGGCGTCTCCGGGCTCGATCCGCGTACGCGCATCGCGCTCATCGTCGTGACGAGCACGGTGTGCCTCGCGTCGGGCGGCGAGGTCACGGTGCTCATTGTGCTCGCCGCTGCCGTGGCGCTCGTCGCGGCGAGCGGACGCGCGCGCATCGGGATCGTCTGCGCTGCGGTATACGCCGCCTTGAACCTCGTGATCGCGCTTACCGCCGCCCTCCGCGTCCCCGGGCTTTCGGCCATCCTGCTCGTCGTCGGGTTCACCATCCTGAAATTCGTTCCCGTCATGGCGCTCGCCTGGTGGTTCGTCTCGAGCGTCCGCACCGGAGAGCTTATCTGCGCGCTCGAGCGGGCGCGCCTGCCGAAGGCGGCGACGATCCCGCTTTCCGTCATGGTGCGCTACCTGCCCACGCTCGGCCAGGAGTTCCGTTGCATCCGCGACACCATGCGCATGCGCGGCATCGACTCGTCGGTCGCGGGAGTCGCCGCGCACCCGCTCGCCGCCGTCGAGCACGTGTTCGTCCCGCTGCTCATGCGCTGTCTGAAGGTCGCCGACGAGCTGGCCGCCTCGGCGGTGAGCCGCGGCATCGAGTGCGGCGTCAGGCGCACCGCCGTCCGCGACGTGCGCATGCGCGTCCGCGACGGAGTCGCCCTGGTCGCCCTGGCGGTATTTGCCGCAGCCGTCGTCGTGATCGATGCCGGGCCTGTCGGGCAGATCGTCGTATGGAGAATCACGCTATGATCGACATCGATCAGGCGACCTTCCGTTACGAGTCCGCCGCCGCGCCGAGCGTTCGGGGCGTTACCCTGCGCGTCGCCGACGGCGAATGCGTCGCGCTCGTCGGGCCGTCGGGCTGCGGCAAGACGACGGTCACGCGCATCGCGAACGGACTCGCGCCGCGCTTCTATGAAGGCGACCTCGACGGAGGCGCGGCCGTCGACGGCGTGCCGGTCGGCCAGGCCGAGCCCGGCGCGCTCGCCCGTCTCGTCGGAAGCGTGTTTCAGGATCCCCGCAGCCAGTTCTTCACGACGGACACGACGAGCGAGGTTGCGTTCGCCTGCGAGAACGTCGGGCTGCCGCGCGGCGAGATCATCGACCGAGTGGTGGGGGCGGCCTGCTCCCTCGGCATGGCGGATCTGCTCGAGCGAGACATCTTCGGCCTTTCGAGCGGGCAGCGGCAGCGCATCGCCATCGCCTCCGCCTCGGCGCTGTCGCCGGGAAGCCTCGTGCTCGACGAGCCGTCGGCTAACCTCGACATGCCTGCGACCGCAGAGCTCGCCGCGGTTATCGGGCGGCTCAAGGCGCAGGGTCGGGCGATCCTTGTCGCCGAGCACCGCGTGTGGTACCTGCGCGACGTCGTGGACCGCGCGATCGTCATGGAGGGCGGGCGCATCGTGGACGAACTTTGCCGAGACGAGCTTTTCCGGCTTTCCGACGGCGAGGCGCGCCGGCGCGGCCTGCGCAGCATGCGGCCCGAGCGGCTTGCGATCCCGCAGCGAGAATCCGCGCGTCGCGGCGAGGACGGCGGACCG
>CAZBEP010000116.1:2546-5983 GCA_964490925.1 uncultured Eggerthellaceae bacterium
GCGCCTCGCGTTTGAAGCGCGCGGGCTTCGCTTCTCCTACCGGCGCGGAGCACCCGTGCTGCGCGGCGCCTCGCTGCGCGCCTGCGGAGGCGAGGCGATCGCCCTCGCAGGCCCGAACGGCGCCGGCAAATCGACGCTTGCGAGCGTGCTCTGCGGGCTCAGGAGGCAGAGCGGCGGCGAGGTGCTGCTCGACGGCAAGCGCCTTTCCCCCGCGAGGCGGCGCAAGGAGTCGTGCTTCGTCATGCAGGACGCCGACTACCAGCTGTTCGCCGAAAGCGTAACGGAGGAGCTGCGGCTTGGCGCGCGGATCGACGATCCCGCCGCGCTCGACGGGCGCATCGGGCAAACGCTTGCCGACCTGGACCTCGACGGGCTTGGCGGGCGGCATCCCGCGTCGCTGTCCGGCGGGCAGAAGCAGCGCGTGACCATCGGGGCGGCCATCACGAAAGGCGCACGGCTCATGTTCCTCGACGAGCCGACGAGCGGCCTTGACGGCGACAGCATGCGTCGCGTTGCCGGCATCGTGCGCCGCCTCGCCGGCGAAGGGCGCATCGTGTTCGTCATCACGCACGACTACGAGTTCGCCCTTTCCTGCTGCACGCGCGCGGTGCGCATCGAAGGCGGCGCCGTTGCGGCCGACGTCCCGGTTCGCCCCGATCGCGCCGAGGCCGTGCGCGCCGCGTTCTTCCCTGTCTGAGCGCGCCCGGCACGCCGGCATGCCGAAGCCTTCCTGCGAGGCCGGCGCCTCCGGCATGCCGGCCTGCCCGAGGCGAGGTTCCCCCGCCGTTTCCCGATGAGCCGCGCTGATGACGTCTATTCCGATCCCGCAGCCGCAGCGCCCCGCAAAGCAGCTACCATGGCAGCGCAGGACAGATCCCCACCGCCCGCGCGAGACGAGGAGGCTCCATGGCTCGCAGCTACCTGATCGTCGTCGACATGCAGCGCGACTTCATCGACGGCGCGCTCGGCACGTCCGAGGCCCGGCGCATCGTCGACGACGTCGTGCGAAAGGCGCGCGACTTTGCCGGCGAGGTCGTGTTCACGCAGGACACGCACGGCGCAGACTATCTGAGCACCCAGGAAGGGGAGAAGCTGCCCGTTCGGCACTGCATCGAAGGCACGCCCGGCTGGGAACTCGAAGAAAGGCTCGCCGACATCCAGCAAAAGCGAAACGCGCCCGTCTTTCGAAAGGGAGCGTTCGGGTCGCCTGCGCTCGCGCACGCCCTCGCCCGCGAGCACGAGGCCGACCCGATCGGGCGCATCGAGTTCGTCGGGCTGTGCACGGACATCTGCGTCGTGTCGAACGCGCTGATCGTCAAGGCGTTTTTGCCGGAGGTCCCCGTCGCCGTCGACGCACGCTGCTGCGCGGGCGTAACGCCCAAGGCGCACGAAGCGGCGCTGCTCACGATGGAAAGCTGCCAGATCGAGGTAGAGCGGGGCTGACACGCCGCGAACCCGGCTCGGAGTCGGCTGCTGCCGGCGTTGTGCGGCGCCGCCTGCGGGCGGCGGAGCGCGGGCTGCGCTATACTCGCCCCGCCGCAGGGGGGCGTATTCGACACAGGCGGAAGGAGAGTTAGTGAAGCTGCTCGTCATCGGAAGCAAGGAGCGCACCGAGAAGTACTTGCCCGACCTCCCCATCGTCAGGGAGGTTGAGACCGTCGTCGCCGAGCGGGGAGCGCCTGACGAAAAGCTGCTCGAGATAGCCTCTGACGCCGATTTCGTCCTTGCCGACGCCATCAGCCCGGTGAGCGCCCGGCTCATCGCCGGCATGCCGAACCTCAAGCTCGTCCACTCCGAGGGGGTCGCCTACAACGCGATCGACCTCGACGCGGCGCGCGCGCATGGCGTGATCGTGTGCAACAACGCGGGAGCGAACGCCGACGGCGTCGCCGAGCAGGCCGTGCTCCTCATGCTCGCGTGCCTGCGCGACGCCGTCAACGGCGACGCGGCGGTGCGTGCCGGGCGCCAGATCGAGACGAAAGAGCGCATGATGGTGGAGGGGATCCGCGAGCTTGGAGACTGCGTCGTCGGGTTCGTCGGATTCGGGGCCATCGGCCAGGCCGTTGCGCGCCGGCTTTCCGCATGGGGTTGCGAAATGCGCTATTTCAAGCGGAATCGCCTCGACGCCGCCCAGGAGGCCGAGCTCGGAGTCGCCTTTGCCTCGGCCGAGCAGGTCGCCGAAACGTGCGACATCGTGAGCCTGCACGTCCCCGTCACCGACGAGACGCGCGGCATGGTGGACGCGGCGTTCATCGGCCGCATGAAGCCGGAAGCGATCCTTGTCAACACGGCGCGCGGGGAGATCGTCGACAACGACGCGCTTGCCGCCGCGCTCGAATCGGGGGCGATCGCCGCCGCCGGCCTCGACACCGTCGCCCCCGAGCCGGTGCTGCCCGACAACCCGCTGCTCAACCTGAGCGAGCGGGCGTCGCGGCGCCTGGTGCTCTCGCCGCATATCGGCGGGGTCACCGAGGGCATGTTCTACCGCGCGCACCGCACCGCCTGGGAAAACATTGCGCGCGTCGCCGCCTGCGAGCAGCCCGTGAACGTCGTCTCGTAGCGTGCGGCGCAGGCGCGCTGCCGGCATGCGCCGACTGGTCTGCGGAACGGGGGCGCCCTGCGCCTTGCGGCGCGGTGTCGGCTCCGAAGGCGCACTGCTTGCTGCGCGATTCTTTTCCTGCGTGGGAAACGGGCGGCTCGCGCCGCTTGCCGCTCGCCGAGGGCTTTCCGCATCCTTCCGCATCCTTCTGCGTCCTTCCGCGTCCGAGTGCGCCGTGGGCTTTCAGGGCTTTCGGGCCAGGGCGGGGTTCGGGGGCGGGGTTCGAAGGGGTGCCGTTGCGGTATAATTCGTGGCGCATTAGGTCGGGACGTGGCGCAGTCTGGTAGCGCGCCTGCTTTGGGGGCAGGACGTCGCAGGTTCGAATCCTGTCGTCCCGACCACGTTTTCGGCATTTTCGGCGAGCTGCGGATTTTCGCAACGCGCGCCGAACGCCTCCGGCTTGTGCTAGAGTATGCATCACATGCGGGCGTGGTTCAATGGTAGAACCTGAGCCTTCCAAGCTCATGACGCGGGTTCGATTCCCGTCGCCCGCTCCACGGAAAACCACAGGCCAGATAGCGAAGGCTGTCTGGCCTGTTTTGGGTGTGCCGAGCTCGAGCCGCCACATAGCCGCCAAATCGTCGCTCAAGCGGGCGCAGAAGCTCGCCCCCCGCAGAAGCACACTTAAGGAAACGCCCAATTCATTCCGGCCTTCAAGCCCTGTGCCTTATCTCCTGGCGCTTAAGCCTCATCGACGCAGGCCACTGCGCCTCGCTTAGGCTTACGTTTGCATCCGCTCCGGCACAGGACGGATTCGGGCGAAAGCAATTACTCATCGTTTCCCTATGCAGTGTCGTCACAAGATTTGATGATATAACGGAGGCATCGAACCCCGAGG
>CAZBEP010000117.1:0-5955 GCA_964490925.1 uncultured Eggerthellaceae bacterium
TGCGCGCGGCGCGGGTCGCACGACGGGCTGCAGGCCGGCGGGGCCGGCGGGATGCTGGCCGGTTGGATGCAGAAAGCGCGGTTTGCCGAGCGGCCCGCGCCCGCGTCGGCTCGCGCCGGCCTGCGTCTGGCCGGGTTCCGCCGGGCTCCGCCGACATGCCCGACATGCGGGCCGCCGCCTGCGCGCTTGCCAAAACGCGGGGGCTTTGGCATAATGGCCGGGCTGCGCCGCATGGGCGCGACCGTCCCCATAGTCTAGAGGTCAGGACGCGGCCCTTTCAAGGCTGAGACACGAGTTCGATTCTCGTTGGGGGCACCAGGGAAACCGCAGGCCAGACGGGGCAACCTGTCTGGCCTGCTTGCGTTCGGGGCTGCGGCGCGAGCCGCACGGCGGGCGCTCGTGGCGCGGCGGGGCGGCGGGAACAGGGAAGCATTGAGGAAACCGACCGCGCCGGCAACGCCAATGCGCCGATGCGCCAACGCGCCAACGCGCCGCCGGTTCGGAGCCGCCCAAGGCCGGCCGTCTCCGGTTCGGAGCCGCCGCCACCAAAAAGAGGTCGCCTCTGGTCGATGCGTGCGGTGGGGCTCTCATGCGTGCGGTGGCGCCCTCGATAGGATTCGAACCTACGACTTTCTGCTCCGGAGGCAGACGCTCTATCCCCTGAGCTACGAGGGCGCATCCACTGGATTATAATCCATCCCGCGAAAAAGCGGGAGAAAATGTCGCGCCCTTCGCCGGGGCGTGTCGCCGCCGGGACGCGCCCTTTGCCGGGATGCGCCGCCGGGGCGCATCGGAGCGTGTCGCCGGGACATGCGACCCGGCGCTCGGCGGGCGAGAAAGGCATCCGATGACCGAGACGATCACCATCGAACGTATGGGCGCAGGCTCCGAGGCGGTCGGGCGCACGGCGGAGGGCAAGGCCGTATTCGTCGCGGGAGCGGCTCCCGGCGACGTCGTCGAGGCCGATCTCGTCGAGGACCGGGGCCGCTACGCCCGCGCCCGTCTCGTGCGCGTCGTCGAGGCGTCGCCCGACCGCGTCGAGCCGACGTGCGCGGCCGCAGGCGCGTGCGGCGGGTGCCCGTGGCAGCATCTCTCCTACGGCGCGCAGCTCGCGGCGAAGCGCGCCAATGTCGTCGCGGTGCTCGCCCGCACGGCGCGCCTCGGTGCCGCTCGCGCCGAGGAGACGGTGGCCGACCCGGTGCCGAGCAAGCGCCAGTGGGGCTACCGAAACAAGCTCGAGTTCGGCTGCTCGCGCGCAAGCGGCCGCTTCGACGTGGGGTTTCGCCGAAAAGGCACGCACGAGGTCGCCACGCCGGCGGACTGCCCCGCAGCCGTGCGCCCCCTCGCGCGCGCCGCGAAGGCGCTCCAGGGGGCGCTGCGGTACGCGCAAGGGTCGTCCGACCTCGGCATCTACCGCGTCGGCGTGCGCGGGAGCCTCCGCACGCGCGACGTCGAGGCGGCGCTGTGGACGGCTCCGGGCGCGTTTCCCCGCGCGCATGTGGCAAAGACGGTCGAGAGCGCGCTTCGGGCGACGGGCGTCGTGCGTGTGCTCGCGAATCCGGGCAAGGCGCGCACGGTCAAGGGCATCGAGGTGCTTTCCGGCCGGCCGCGCTGGCGCGAGAGGCTGCACAGCGCGTTGTTCGAAACGACGGCGCCGTCGTTCTTTCAGGTGAACACCGTGCAGGCCGAGCGGCTCGTCGCGGAGGTGGAGCGCGCCCTCGGGGATCTTTCCGGCATGTTCGTGGCCGACCTCTACGCCGGGGGCGGCACGTTCTCGATTCCGCTCGCGCGCGCCGGCGCCGACGTGGCGGCCATCGAGTACGCCGGCACGGCCGTGCGCGATCTGCGCCGCAACGCCGACGCGAACGACGCCGCCATCGAGGTCGTCGGCGGCGACGCGGCTCGCGAGCTATCCGCGCTCGGGGCGATCGACGCCGCCGTGGTCGACCCGCCGCGCTCCGGGCTCGACGCGCGCGTCGTCGCCGGCCTCGCGGAAGCCGGTCCCGCGCGCGTCGCGTACGTGAGCTGCAACCCGGCCACGTGGGCGCGCGACGTCGCCCGCCTCGAGGACGCCGGGTTCCGGCTCGTCCGCGCCGTCCCCGTCGACCTCTTCCCGCAGACGCCCCACATAGAGGTCGCGAGCTGCTTCGTCCGCCGATAGCGTCGGCCGCCCGCACGGGGCGCATCGGCGGCCGCCCGCGCGGGGCGCATCGGCGGCCGCCGCCCCTACTCGCGCCGCGCCGTTGCGTCCGTTCGCGTCGCGCGGGCGAGAACTCGAAACAAGGCGCCGCAATCTGCGCCGATGCGGCCGAGTGTCCGGGCGATTCGGCAGGCTGCCCCGGCGCGCGGAGCGCATCGGCGGCCGTCCCTCGCGCCCCACCGTGCGCTTTGTATGTTTTGCGCCCTTGCACGCCCGTTTGGTGCCCGACCTGCATTGGTTTGGTATGATAATACAATTCATGCACAGGCGCGGACGCCCTCGCGCCTCTCGGACGGGCGGCGCGTCTCGTGCGCGTACAGAAAGGACGGGTTCGAACAAGACATGGCTCTCTACACTCCCGAATACCAGCCGACAGGCGACGAGGTCGCCGTCTTTGCGACGTCGAAGGGCGAGATCCGCGTGCAGCTCGCAGGCAAGGACGCCCCCATCCACGTGGGCAACTTCGTCGAGCTCGCCCGCAAGGGCTTCTACGACGGCCTCAAGTTCCATCGCTACGAGCCGGGCTTCGTCATCCAGGGCGGCTGCCCGACGACGCGCGACCTGACGCCCGAGCAGGTGGCCAAAGAAGGCCGCCGCTACGGTTGCGGCACGGGCAACCCGGGCTACTCCATCAAGGAGGAGTACACGACGAACCCGAACAACGTGCACGCGGACGGCGCGCTCGCGATGGCGCGCTCATCCAACCCCAACTCCGCCGGTTCGCAGTTCTACTTCTGCCTCGGCGAGCAGCCGTTCCTCGACGGGGGCTATACGGTGTTCGGCCAGACGGTCGAGGGTCTCGACGTCATCGCGGAGCTGCGCGCGGGAGACGTGATCGAGCGCATCGAGATCGAGAACGCAGTAGAATAGCGGCCGCTGCGGGGGATCCGGCACGCGCGACGATAATCGGACCTAAGGGAACCATATGAACAACAGGGTATTCCAGCAGGCGCGCATGAGCTACGCGACGAAGGACTACGAGCGCGCGCTTAAACTGTTCACGTCGTGCCTCCAGGATGCCGATCACCCGCTTGCGGCGGGCGAGACGGGGCTTGTCTACCACCAGATCGGTAACTGCCTGGTCAAGCTCAAGAACCCGTCGGAGGCCATGCAGGCATACAGCCAGGCGACGGGGGACGCCGCCTACGATGCGGTCGGCACCGTCAACTACAACCTCGGCATGACGTACGCGTCGCTGCACGACTACGAAAACGCCGCCAAGCACTTCGAGGCCGCGCTGTCCGACGCGAACTACGACGCGCCGTACAAGGCATACACCGGCCTCGGCAACGCGCTCATGAAGGTGGGGAAGTCTGCCGAGGCGGGCGTTGCCTTCCGCGAGGCCGCCCTCGACGACCGAAACCCCGACCCGACCAAGGCGCTGCTCAACCTCGGCGTGTGCTTCATGGCGCTCGACCGGCCCGCCGATGCGGTTGCCTCGTACGAGAGCGCCCTGCAGTTCGACATGCAGGACGATACGCGCAACAAGCTCTATGCGAACCTCGGCCAGGCTTATGTTGCGTGCGGCCAGATGCAAAAGGCCGTGAACGCCTTCGAGGACGCCATCGCCGATCAGACGTATTCCCTGTCCGATTCCGCGAGCGTCGACTACCAGCGCGCCATCGGGGCGGTCGCCCAGGGCACGGCGTCGGTCACGCGCGTGCAGGAGCCGATTGACGCGAGCGGTCTCGACGTCGCCGCAAGCGACGAAGCCTTCGACGACATAGACGTCGCCGACCCCGTAGACAGCCGGGCCCGCCAGGCCGCAGACGACCGCTTCTTCACCGCGAGCGACGAGGACATCGAGAGATGGTCGAAGGACGCAGTGAAGCAGAGCCGCCGGCGCCGCAACGTCGGGCTCAAGGTGGCGCTTGCGGTCATGGTCTTGCTGCTCGTGCTGTTCGGCGTCTCCGTCTTCGGTTACACGCAGGGGTACGGCTTCCCGTCGCAGGAGTCCGTCGTGCGCGAGCTGTTCGCCGACCCGGAGGGCGCGGCGGACTCGGTGCTTTCCTCGTCTCTGAGCGATACCGATGTGAGCGACATAACCTCCCTGCTCGTGACCGACGCCGACGTGACGATCAACGGCGTGACGCGCTCGATGAGCTCCTCGACGGTGTACGCGACGGCCGCGACGCCCGAGGGAGGCTCGCTCATGTACGAGGTGGAGCTCGGGCGCGACATGATCGGCTGGAAGGTCATCGACGCGCAGCTATACTTTTTGAGCCAAAACGCGAGCTAGTAGTCGGCCGCCCCGGCCGTCTCGCCCGTTCGGCAGGCCGGTGCCCGGAACAGCACGGGTCGCCGCCGACAGACAGGCAACCCACGCACGAACGTAAGGAGAACACCCGTGGCAATCGAAAAGACCTACATCATGATCAAGCCCGACGGCGTCCGCAACGGGCATATCGGCGAGATCGTGAGCCGTTTCGAGCGCGCCGGGCTCGCCATCGAGCGCATGGAGCTTTCCATGGTGACCCCCGAGCAGGCCAAGGCCAACTACGCAGAGCACGAGGGCAAGCCGTTCTACGACGGCCTCGTCTCCTACGTGACGAGCGGCCCGGTCGTCAAGATGGTCGTCTCCGGCGAGGGCGCGGTCAGGAAGTGCCGCTCGCTCATGGGCGCCACCGACCCCGCCGAAGCCGCCCCCGGCACGATCCGCGGCGACTTCGGCCTCGTCATGGACGAGAACGTCATCCATGGGTCGGATTCGCCCGAATCTGCGGAGCGCGAGATCGGCATCTTCTTCGCGTAACTCGGAAGCGCCGTCCGGCGCCGCGAACCGTGCGCGTCCGACGTAGCCCGGAAGCGCCGTCCGGCGCCGCGAACGGCGCGCGTCCGACCTGCACCGCCAGTTGAACCCCTCATGGATTTTCCAAATCCCCATTTCGCCCTATGATAAACTTTCAGAGTTACAGCGCGGCAGGGGCGAGCCCTTTTGCGGGGGCGCCGCCGATGCGAGGCGGGCGACGAACTTGAGGACCCAAGGGGCTTACACGACATGGGACTGAGCGATTTCCTCTCCGGTCTGACCGGTCAGATTTCGGCAGATCTTGCCATCGATCTCGGAACGGCGAACACGCTCGTCGCCGTGACGGGCGAGGGCATCGTCGTGAACGAGCCGTCGGTCGTCGCGATCGAGAAGAGCACGAACCGCGTCCTGGCCGTCGGCCATGAAGCGAAAAGCATGATCAACCACACGCCCGAGGCGTTCTCCGCCGAGCATCCGCTCAAAGACGGCGTGGTGTCCGACTACGACATCACCGAGGCGATGATCTCGGCGTTCATGAACAAGGCGGCTCCGCGCAAATACCCCTGGCAGCCGAAGCCGCGGGTCGTCATCTGCATCCCCTGCGGGGCGACGTCCGTCGAGAAGCGCGCCGTGTTCGAAAGCGCCATCCAGGCCGGCGCCCGCCAAGCCTACCTCATCGAGGAGCCCATGGCCGCCGCGATGGGAGCCGACCTTCCCGTTACCGAGCCCACCGGCTCGATGGTCGTCGACATCGGCGGAGGCACGACGGAGGTCGCCGTCATATCGCTCGGCGGCATCGTGACCTCGTCGTCGCTCAGGCTCGCGGGCAACCGCATGGACGAGGCGATCGCGATGCACCTGCGCGACCGTCACGGCATCAAGATCGGGGAGCGCACGGCTGAGATCATCAAGATCACGATCGGCTCCATCCTGCCCTTCGAGGACGGGCGTGAGCGCGACATGGTCATTTCCGGCCAAGACGTCGTCTCCGAGCAGCCGCGCGAGG
>CAZBEP010000118.1:0-5941 GCA_964490925.1 uncultured Eggerthellaceae bacterium
CCCCGCGCCAACGCCGCAGCAGCCCCCGCGCTCGATGCCGCCCCGTGCAACGCGCAACGCGGCTACCGGGCACGGGCAAGCGACAAAACCCCCAATCGCGCAGCGAGGCGGCGGGCGCGGTGTGAGCGAAGCCGGTTCCCTTTTGCCTCGGTAGCCGCTGGCTCAATAGCCGGTTTCCAAGGAGCGCATCGAGTAGCCCAGTCCCGCTAAACTTAGCTCGCACTGTTCCGGTACTGCGCAAAACGTTCGCGAGCGCAAGCGCCTGCGGGCGCTCCGGTCTTGATCGGGCATCGCTCACGGTATAATGCGTTTGCGCACGGACGTGCGCAAACGCATGGGAGGAGCATATGACCGCCGGAACGGGATTACTCATCGACTACGAGTTCTGCCTCGGATGCTCGGAGTGCGAAATCGCCTGCATAATGGAGCACGGCACCGACCCGAACAGCAAGGGAATCAGCGTCACGAAACTCGGACCGTGGAAAACGCCCGACGGCGCATGGCAGTACGACTTCATCCCCATACCTACCGACTGGTGCGATCTATGCGGCAACCGAATCAAAAACGACCGGAAGCCTGCATGCGTGCGCCGATGCCCGTACAACGTCATCGCATTCGGACCTGTTGCAGAGCTCTCCGACTACCTCAAGATCAAATCGAAGATGCTCATCTTCATGCCGAGAGCCGACGGCTAAAGGCGCGCTTCGCGCTCGCGCAGAAGATCAGACTTCTGCGTCAGTCATCGGCCAAGCTGAACAGCCGCCGGTTCGCCGAGTCGATTGGCTCAGCAGGCTCCCTCGAGAAAAGCTCGCTCTCAATCGATTCCCACACCAACCCGATGTGATCCTTGAAATACGATCGCAGCATGCCCTCGTCGAACTCGCCTTTCCATCTAAAGCGGTACAGGTCGCCGCAATGGCGATACAGCCCCATGACGACCGAGGCGCACTTCACGGCGCGCACGTTCGACTCGATCCCCTGCCCGACCTGGGCGCGCTTGAACAGCGTCGCGTAGATCGATTCGGTCTCGAAAATGTTCTTTAGCTCGAATCGGCGAAACAGTCCTCCCTCGTCACGCGCCGTATGGAGGATGTAGCTCGGGTCGAACAGGCAGAACATGTATTTGAAATCCTGCACCATGATCTCGATTACACGGTCTTCGAGCGGCATGTCCGCAGGAAGCGAGCTCGCGAACGCTTTGAGGGAGAGGATGTTCTCTTTGCAGAACCGCTGGAGAATCGAGTCTTTGGTAGGGAAGTACTTGTACAGCGTCCGCGTCGACACACCGGCCTCCGCAGCGATGTCCACTAACGTGGTCTTTTTGAACCCCTGGTCGCAGAATAAATCGATCGCAGCATCGTAGAGCCTTCGCTCCATAGCGCGCCGGCTGTCCTCTCGATTCGCCATGTCGCCCCCCCTCGCGCATGCAATCGGAAGTATCCCTTTGTCTGCAAACCACGTGTACCCCACGCACGTCTGCGCGTGGGGTACACGCTTTTATTGAAGTGTAGCCCGATGGATCGTAAGCGCCGACACCCTTTGCGCAGTATCAGATTGGCCGGGCGCGAGCGGAAGCGGCTTGCCGCATCCGGAACAGATCCGCGCTCCTTCAGACATTCTCTCTCCGCACAGCGGACACAGCCCTTCGAGCTGCCGCATCCATTCCCGACAGCGGCCGCATCCATTGCACGCGTAGCATGCACCCACAGAAGAGCTCCTTACGGCAGGAACATCACGGCCTTCGATCCCTTGCTTTCCATCTTACGGGAAAGATCCTCCACCGCTCCGTACTCTATGACATTTGCAAGGCAGTGCAAAACGCACGTGGGAATACCGCCCCCGGCAACGCGCTCGGAGCACATATCGCAATAACTCGTCGGAAACGGCAGGTAGTTCCATTCAATCTTTCCCGGCTCCATTTCGTAAGGACCGAACTCTGCCACCTTGATCCCCCACTTATCAAGCGGGAAAGCATGCTCGTTGCGACACGCAATCTCACAGCTTTGGCATCCAGTGCAGTACTCGTAGTCGATCATCAATCCGACAGCACTCATATCCTGCGCCCTCCTCGTTAAAACTCCCGCAACTCGACCGGGGTCTTGTAGACTTTGACCGGAAGCTGCTTGTACGGGGCGCCGAAGCCCATCGTGCCAAGCACGCGATGCGGCACCAAGCTGTTCACGTTCGACTTCCACACGCCGAACAGATGCGGTTCCTCGGCATCCTCCTCAGGGAACCACCAGCCGTGGGCAGCACTTACGACGTCGGGTCGAACGATGGGGGTCACCTTCGCAATCTCGCGCGCGCTGCCCCAGGGGTTTTCGATCGTTACCTCATCGCCATCTTTGATTCCGAGCTTCTCGGCAGTGTCGGGGTGGATTTCCAGATACGGCACAGGCGTCAACTGACGCAGACTCGGGATCTGACGATGCTCGGAATGAAACGAGGCGTAGTAGCGCGCGCCCGTCGTGCACGTAAGCGGGTAATCCACGGCGAGATCGGGCCGCGCCTCGGCGCCGAGCTTGGGTGGGAAGTAGTACGGTAGCGGGTCGTCTCCGAGAGCCACATACCCTGTCGACCACAGCTCAACGCGACCGGTCGATGTCTGAAATCCCGGTCTGCCGTCTGCTCGGATAAGCCCACGCTCGTGCTTGAAGTAGCCGCCGATATCGTTGCTCGCAACAACCTTCTCCCGCAGCTCCTCCCATGTTGTACCCATCTTGCCCACGTCGTCGATCAGATACTCCTCCACGGTCTTGAACGGGTACTCCTCATGGTAGGCACGCTCATAGAAGGCGTTTCCGAAGTGGACGAGCATTTCGAGATCGGATTTGCACTCGCCGACTTGAAGACCCTTGTTAATGGCTCCGGCAATGCCCATCTGGCAGCCCTGGTTCGTCATGACGATGCCGTCGTGCTCTGCCCACGTGGAAAGCGGGAGCACGACGTCGGCGAGCGCCATGACGGTCGGCGTCATGAACATCTCCTTCGCCACAGTGAATTCCATCTTGGCGAGCGCATCGTGCCAGCGCCTCGGCTGGGCAGAGCAGGTCGGAGACAAAAGGTTCGTCGAGTCGATCCAGGCCATCTTAAGCTCGTAGGGCCGGCCGGTTTCGAGCGCCTCGAGGGTGATGTCGGGATGCGTTGTGTTGAGCAGCACTTTGACGATGGGGTAAACGTCCCAGCCGATGCACTTGTTTTTGAGCTCGTCGCTCATGAAATCGGTCGCGCCGGTCATCTCGAACTGCATCTGCACGCCGACGACCGTGCCGCCCGGAACGTCGAGGTTGCCGGTGATGGCGGACATCGCGATCAGGCACTGGGTCACCTGGCAGCCGTTGGGGTTCTGATCGACCGCCACACCCATGAGCAAGCTCCAATGATGCACGCCGTCGTAACCGAGTTTGCGGGCGCATGCGACGATGTCGTCGGCATCAAGTCCGCACGTCTTCGCAGCAAATTCAGGCGTGTATTCCTGAACGCGCGCAGCAAGCTCGTCGTAGCCGTAACACCAGCGGTCGATGTAGTCGTGGTCGACGAGATCCTCGTTGACGAGCACGTTGAGAATGGCGAGACACAGCGCCGCATCGGTGCCAGGCAGAAGCTGCAACACCTGGTCGGCACGAGTCGCGAGCCAGTTCATGCGCGGGTCAACCATGATCAGTTTGCTTCCGCGCTTCATAAGCTCGATAAGCGCGTGTCCCCACAGCCCGTCGGGGTTCGACGCGAGCGGCATCTTTCCGAGGCAGAACACATAGTCGGGAACGACAAACTCAGGATCGTTCCACACATCGACGAAACCGCCTCCGTAATCGAGCTCGATGTAGGCGCTGCCAAGCATCATCGTCATCGCAGTCTGGCGCGGCCCCATGCACGACCAGCCCGACTGCGCGTAGCAGTTGTTCGGGGTTCGCAGAACCTTCGACGAGAGCGTAAACCCGTAGCGAACTGCTTCACGGCCGGTACCCATGTACACGCAGATGGACTCGGATCCGTACTTCGCACGGATCTCTTCGGTCTTTGAAACGATCAGATCCGTGGCCTCGTCCCAAGAGATGCGCTCCCATGCGTCTTTGCCGCGATCTTCACGAGCACGCTTCATCGGGTAGAGCAGGCGGTCGGGATGATAGACCGCCTCTTTGAGAGCCAGACAGCGGGGACAGAGGCGCCCCTGCGTCAACTGATGGTCGGGGTCGCCTTCGACCTTCGTAAGCGTCCCGTCTTTGACGAACAGCCGAACCCCGCACCCAACGGCATGGCATCCCGGAGGCGACCATGCGCACGTCCTGATCACTTCAGTGCCGTCGTCGAGAACGGTCTTACGCGGCACGGGGCGCTCCTTGAAATGAAGTGCCATCGAACGATCCTCCCCCTTCGCTTCTCTTCTCGTCTCTTACTCTGCCTCGATGACGGCAGGCGCATTCGCCTGCTCTCCGGCGAAAGGCCGCGAGGCAGTGCCGGAAACGACCAGTCCGGCCGTCGACGCAACGCATGGTACGCAGCGCTCAGTAAGTTTTCCATCGGCGAACGGAACGATTATCTCCATGAATGGCGAAAAACTCTGTCGTCCTCTGTGCTGAAAACTTACTTTTCCGCGTCTATTCTTCGCACTGCATTGATCGTCATGCGCCTTGCGATAAGCCCGAGTCCGAAGTAGTCGGTGCTCGCGCACGAGGTTTGAACCCTGCCGGAATGGCTTGTCGCAGACGGCACACAAGGCGATCCCATCATCGGGGGGAAGGGGGTTCGTCGCCGACAGACGCGTTTGCGGTAGCGTTCGCTCATTTCAAAGATCGAGTCATATACGCCATCCGCAGCGCGCACCGCACCAAATCCGAGACGAGACAGGAGTGAGGCATGGTAAAACGCATCGACATGGAAGTCGAGCAAGGGGGAATCAACGAAATCCGCCCTGACTTCTTCCGAGAACCGCCCGTCAAATACACCGGAGGCGACCTGCCTTGGCAATGGGAGGAAGACGGGCTGGTCGCCACGCGCACCGGCGCATGGGCAGCGCCCGGATGCCACGACGGCTGCGGAGTCATCGTCTATACCGACAAAGAGACCGGGCGCTTCGTCAAGGTGGAAGGAGACGAGGAAAGCCCGTATTACCAAGGGCGGCTGTGCGCCCGCTGCATCGCCCTGAAGGAGGCGGTCTATCATCCCGACCGCGTGCTCTACCCGATGAAGCGCGACCCTAAAGACCGCGGCAGGGCGGACAAGTGGGAGCGCATCACCTGGGATGAGGCGTACTCGATGGTCAAGGAAAAGTTCGATGCCATCAAAGCGGAGTCGGGCGCGAAGGCGGTTGTGTTCCACCTCGGCACCGGTCGGGGCACGGCCCCGTACATGACGCGCCTTCAGTACGCGTTCGGGTCGGTGCAGTACGCCTACATGCTGTCCGGCAATAGCTGCTACGTGCCGCGCGTCGGCGCCTCGAACGTGCTGATGGGAACCTACACCGTCCCTGACTGCTCACAGAACCACTACGACCGCTACGACCACGACGGATGGGTGCCTCCTAAAAACATCTTCGTATGGGGAAACAACCCCATCAAGTCCAACGCCGACGGAAACCTCGGGCACTGGATCGTCGATTGCATGAAGCGCGGATCGAGGCTTGTCGTCATCGACCCGAAACTCACCTGGATGGCAGCGCGAGCCGATTTGTGGCTACAGGTCCGCTGCGGCACCGATGCAGCGCTCGCACTGGCCATGGGCAAGTACATCGTCGAAAACGACCTGTACGACCATGAATTCGTCGAGAACTGGTGCTACGGCTTCGAGCAGTACTACGAGGCGACACGGGAGTGGACGCTTGAACGCGCATCTGACGTCACCTGGATCCCCGCTGAAAAGATCGCCCGCGCAGCCGAGATGATGGCGGAAAAGCCCACGTCGGTTCAGTGGGGCCTTGCGCTCGATATGACGATGGAGTGCC